>CAJOEG010000069.1 GCA_905233405.1 uncultured Bacteroidales bacterium
GTATTTCCTCAAACTTTTCAATCCAGATTTTTACGGAAGAGATGTTAGGATTGGTAAGCATACGTCCACCATTGGCGACGCGGTTGGAATCGCACTCGAACAGATGTGCTGCCGCAGCGAGAAGTTCCTCGCCATTGCGCGGATTTGGAATAGAAAACGGATACTGCAAACCGTACCAAGATGGGATGTCAACAGGAAGTTCACCGCGCTCAATCGCCATGTGCATCGACATATAATAGTGAACGACGTAGGTTTTTGCCTTGCCAAACAACTGGCTGTACTTGTTGTTGAAAGCCTCTTCCTGCTGCCTCAGGCACTCCTTGTAAGTCCTGAACTTCTCGAATACAGAAAGGTTTTCTTCAGTTATATTAGCCTGATATTCAGCAAACAAACATTCATCACCCAGCGGATTTTCCCGCAAATACCCATCGAAAGACCTCAGTATTTCTAGTCTTTCCTCATCAGTATGTCTGTAAATCAGTTTCTCCATCCGTAGTCTAAATCTATAAAATCGCACAAAAATATAACTCGCTAAAACAACAAAATCAACACAAAACACAAAGTAATCAACAGATTAGTGTTTATTGCCATTTTATAACGCTCGGATTTTCAAGGAAAAACGATTTTTGAAATAATATACAGCAAAAAGATTATAAAATAAATCATTAATAACCAACACATTACCAATCAACCATTACCATATATGATAATAACAACCACATATTGTAAGGACGCAAAATTTTGCGTCTCAACAATAAAAATAGAATCTTCATAACGTTAAATTTTTGATTTTTCAAATCCTCGAATTATCAAATTTTATTACTTTTGTGGTCTAAAAATTATTGCGATGAGATTCAAACGTATATTGTTAAAGCTCAGCGGCGAATCGCTTGCAGGAGCATCTAAGCAGGGAATAAGCGAAACCCATCTTATGGAATACGCCAACCAGATAAAGGCTGTATATGACAAAGGTGTACAGATTGGAATAGTAATCGGCGGAGGCAACATTTTCCGCGGAATATCGGGCGAAAGCAAGGGCTTCGACCGTGTGAAGGGCGACCAGATGGGTATGTTGGCAACAATAATCAACTCGTTGGCATTGCAGAATGGCTTGGAGTCTGTTGGCGTGAAAACAAGACTTTTCACATCAATAGGTATAGAATCCATCGGTGAACGCATTTCGAAGCCGAAAGTTGTTGAAGCATTGGAAAACTCGTACGTGTGCATACTTGCCGGCGGAACTGGAAATCCATATTTTTCAACCGACAGCGCTTCGGCATTGAGGGCAATCGAAATCGAAGCCGACGTTTTCCTGAAAGGTACGCGCGTAAACGGTGTCTATACTGCCGACCCCGAAAAGGATCCGACAGCAACAAAGTTCGATACAATTACCTTCGACGAGGTTTACAAGCGCGGACTCAAGATTATGGACCTCACCGCATTCACCTTGTGCAAGGAAAACAATATGCCAGTAATCGTGTTCGACATGGACACCTACGGAAACCTTGAAAAAGTAATAAATAACGAAAATATAGGAACTTACATTACAAAGTAATTTATGGAAGAATTAGAACTGTACATAGAGGATGCAAAGGACGGAATGAAGTCCGCACTCGAACATCTTGAAAAGGAACTCGCAAAGATTCGCGCGGGCAAGGCAAATCCCGCAATGCTCGAATCGGTAAAGGTTGAATGTTACGGTACAATGTCACCGATTTCGCAGGTTGCCAACCTTTCGGCACCAGACCCGAAGACCATCTTCATCCAGCCGTGGGACAAGTCAACTATCCCGGCAATCGAGAAGGCTATTATGGCTGCCAACTTGGGCTTCAACCCGGCAAACAACGGCGAAGTTATCCGTATAATCGTTCCGCCTCTGACCGAGGAACGCCGCAAACAACTCGTTAAGCAGGTAAAAGGTTTGGGCGAAGACTCGAAGGTTGTTATCAGGAACGCTCGCCGCAATGCAATCGAAGAGTTCAAGAAACTAAAGAAGGAAGGCGTTTCGGAAGACGCTGCAAAGGATGCCGAACAGACCGTTCACAAGGCACACGAAGACTTCATCAAGAAGGTTGACGCTGTTATCGATGCCAAGGAAAAGGAATTGATGACGGTGTAAAGGAGAATTGAAGGCGGACAGGCTAGAAGGCTAACAGTCTGACAGGCTAACAAGCTTGAAGTCTTGCTGTCTGATGATCAGATAGTTTTGTGGACTAACAGTCAGACTGCCCGACAGGTCTTCTGCTTGACATCATGACTGGTCTTCTGCTAGTCTTTCAGCCTTTTCGCCCCAAAAATCTTCAAATCATTCAATAAATCGCAATTTTTTATGCAGACGTTGCTCACAACGTCGCTACAATTATCAAATCAATCGTAAATCGTACTTCGAAAATCGTAACTCCCCCTGCTTTTGCCCTTTCAGGGCGCGGATGTTCGGATGTGACGGTTTGAGGCGTTGCCTCTACCTATTGTGCTCGTTGGGCTTTCAGCCCGCAAGAACAATCTATATTTCCAATCGAATTTTATTCAACGGACGTTGCTCGCAACGACGCTACAATCGTTAAATTTTTGATTCATCATGTACAATCGTGCCATAGCGCGATTCTTAAATCCATCAAATTCTCAAATCTTCAAACGGCGTCAGCCATTCAAACCCAAAAACGGCGCAACCACAGAAAACCACCATTCGACCCTTCGACTTCGCTCAGGGGGCGAGAAACACAGAAACCTTCAAACGCCGCAGGCATTCAAACGGCGAAGCCACAGAACGGCGTACTTCGACTGAGCTCAGCACAAGTAGCCCTCAACGAAGTTAAACCACGAATTACACGAACCTTTAGTTCGACGAAGTCAATTTACACGAACCTTTAGCTCGGCGTAGCCAATGTGTTCGCTATGCTCACGTTGAACCTTGAACCCATAAAATCATCATTTTTTTCAAATCAATCGTAATTCGTTCTTCGTAAATCGAAAATATTTTCTTATCTTTGCCCTTTTAACTTTTGTGCAAATTGTAACACTAACATAATGAAGAATTTATATATGGACTTTTCTACAAAAAACAATAGAAATATGGACAAAATCCACTCAAATTTCTTTGCTACAGCCTTCTGCGCTGCATTTTTGTTTGTTGTATCGTTAGGCGCTTTCGGTCAGACGATTACCATCAATGACGTAACCGCGGTTAACGATAACGAGGTTTTAATCGGAGGTACTACCACCGATATTGCCGATGGTACATTGCTGTACTCGTATTACGGTACAATAAACGACGAGTATTCATTTTCGATGGGCAACACGGGAGAAACAAACGGCGGTTCTTTCCAAATCAACGTTACAGCTCTGCAACCTGGCACCAACTACTACTTCCAGGTGCGCGACGACGCTTCGGGTGCAAGAAGCAATATATACGAGTTCCAAACCACAGGCACAGGCTCTACGTACACTGTCACTACTGGTTCACATAACGTATCATTCCAGATGGTAACCTTGTTCGGTACGGTTACGCCCTACAGCAGTGGAAATATCGACAAGGTCGGTTTCATCTACGCCACAGACCCTTCTATGCTGGAAATGATGGTACAGCAAATTACCATTGAAAATACAATGTCTGGCAATTTTATCGAGGGCGATGTGTACAATGAATCCGACGGAGAGTTCAAGGCTCAACTTGACAACCTGATGTCTGATGCAGACTATTACTACCAGGCTTGCGTTCGCTCTCAGGAAAACGGCGAACAGTGGATTGTCGCCAACTCATACGAATCTTTTCGCACCGAAGGCAGCACATCCAACTCCCTTATGCAGAGTGGCGACTACAACAACCACGGATATGTTGACCTAGGCCTTTCGGTAAAATGGGCAACCACCAACCTTGGTGCAACCAACCCCGAAGACTACGGTAACTACTACGCTTGGGGCGAAACGACTCCGAAGGCAACATACAGTTGGATGACCTACCAGCATTGCCTCGAAGATGAATACCTGCTTACAAAATACTGCTTCGACGTAAGTCACGGTGCCGACGGCTTTACCGACGGCCTTAATACATTGGAAGCAGTCGACGATGCCGCCACTGCCAACTGGGGCGCTGGATGGCGTATGCCTACAAGAAACGAAATGGAAGAACTTAGAAATAGTTGTACTTGGGAATGGACTTCGCAAAATGGTATCGATGGATATATTGCCAGAAACGAAAGCACGGGCTACTCTATGTTCCTGCCTGCAGCCGGCTATTTAGACGAAAGTGGCGAACATAGCATAACCTACGACGGCGACTACTGGACAAGTTCAATTAGCGACTACAGTACTACCAATGCGTTTAGCATACTTTTCTACGATGGCACACAGCAATTGTACAGCGATATGGAACGCGACTACGGTCTTCCAATCCGTGCCGTTTACGATGCCACATTGGCTACGCCTAGAGTTACCACCAAAGCATCCGACAATGTAACAGAAACAACGGCTATACTGCAAGGCTCTTACAACAATGACATCGAAATTCCGGAGGCTTTCTCATTTGGTTTCCTTTATGGCACCGACACCACTGCAACCCTCACCGAAGTTTCTGCTACATATGACGACTACACTACCTATTATATCGCCGAGATTACAGGACTTTCATCCGGCACCACATACTACTTCAAGTTCTTCGCCGAAAACAGCAACGGCAGGGGCTATGGTCAATTCTGGGAATTTCAAACAGGAGGCAATATTGTCAATTGGATAACCATAGGTGGCGGTCCTGGTAATAACACGAATCTGCCTGTCAACATCTACTACAAATATTCTCTCTCGCAGCAGATTTATACACCCGCAGAAATAGGGCGTGCAGGAACTATTGAGCGCATTGCGTTCTACAACAATACGGATAATATTGCTCGTACAATCGACTTGTATATGTTTACTTCCGACAGACAATCTTTTACCAGTACAACCGATTGGGAAACTGTAAGTTCAAGCGACCGTGTATTTTCGGGTGAAGTTACATTTTTATCTGGCGAGTGGACAGTAATCCCACTTACAACTCCTTTTGAATACGATGGCGTAAGCAACATTATCGTTGTAACCGACGATAATACCGCGTATGACGCCACCACTCAGAGATTCCTTACATTCGAGGCTTCTGGTCAGTCCATATATGTCAACGGTGATGATACCGACTTCGACCCGACTGATCTTAGTAGCACTACCGCCATCGGCTTAGAGGACGTCAAGAACCAGATTAAACTTGGGTTTACCTCTACCAACCCGACTTTCGAATATGTTGACCTTGGTTTGCCGAGTGGCACCAAGTGGGCAACAATGAATATTGGAGCCGAAAGACCCGAAGATTTCGGAACTTATTTCGCTTGGGGCGAAACATCGCCTAAGACTGTATACGATTGGGAGAGTTATATATACGCCGATGGCGACAGCGACTCCGACCCGCAACTTACAAAATACTGCAATGATTCTGGATTAGGCATTACCGACGCCCTTACCGAATTGGAGACTGGTGACGATGCCGCTACCGCTATCTTGGGCAGCAACTGGAGAATGCCGACCTACGATGAAGTGATAGAATTGAGAGATTATTGCGAACATGTATTTACTACGCAAAACGGAGTAGCCGGCACTCTTGTTACAGGACCAAACAACCAATCCATTTTTATACCTGCTGCTGCAGGTCGCTACTACAATAATCTAATCTTGTCGGAGGGCACTGGTTCCTACTGGTCAAGTTCGCTCGACACGGATAATCCGAGCAATGCACAGGGTCTTTCCTTAGGATTTGACGGTTTCAGTACTATCACCTCCCCGCGTTATTTTGGTCTTCCAATCCGTCCGGTATATGATCCGTCGCAAACCGCTGGAAATTTTACACCTGCAGGCCTTGAAGACTACGAATTTACAACAGGCACCGATGGAACCGCCTATTCGCCGTCATTAACACAACTCATACAGTCGGGACAGGACGACCAGGCATCCGAGTTGACAGAAATCGGCTTCACTTTTACATACGACGAGGTTGAATACACGCAGTTCTCGGCAAACTCAAACGGAAGAATGAGGCTGGGCAATGAAGTGATTACCGATGCATATAACAATCCGTTTACTCAGGATAATTACGACCAGAATACACCGGCCATAGTTGGTGTGGGCAGAGATTTGTCAACAGGTGCGGACGGCTATGTAAGCACAGGCTTGTACGGTTCTTCAGGCTCGTATATAAGGGTTGTTGAATTTTTGTTGGCTACGACTTCTACCACTACAAGTGACGAATATATAAAGTTCCAGGTTCAGTTGTTTGAGGCTACTGGCGAGGTAAGGATTGTATATAGCGATTACGAAAACGCTCCGACCGCTTACCAGATAGGCATAGGAAATGCCGACGCAACCAAGTTCTGGTATGTTGACCCAAACAGCCATACCGCCGCGTATGCTACGGAAAGTACTGAAACATCGTATAGCGGTCATCCGGGAATTGGCAGGTATTATTCGTTTGCACCGCCAGTTCGGAATAACAATTCCAACACCACCGACCACGAATATGTTGACCTTGGACTGCCAAGCGGCACAAAGTGGGCAACTATGAACATTGGAGCCGAAAGTCCCGAAGATTTCGGATCTTACTTCGCTTGGGGCGAAACCTCGCCTATGAGTTCATACAATTTGGAAAGTTATACTTACGCCAATGGCTACAGCGAGGACGACCCACAACTTACAAAATACTGCAATAATGCCTCATTAGGTTACAATGGCTATACCGACAACCTTACCGTCCTTGAGGATCCTGACGATGCAGCCATAGTAAACTGGGGCAACGGCTGGAGAATGCCGACCTACGCCGAAGTAGTAGAATTGAGGGACTATTGCCAGCACGAGTTTACTACGCAGAACGGAGTCCCTGGCACTCTTGTTACAGGTCCAAACGACAGGTCTATTTTTATCCCCGCAGCAGGAGGTCGCGTTTGGGAATCTTCCACGGATGAGGGAGAAGGCTCATACTGGGCAAATTCGCTCTCCACGAGCAGTCCGATAGACGCACAGGGTTTCCACTTCGAAGACAATAGTACTTATGCTTTCACTGCGCACTCCGCTAGACGTTATTATGGTTACCCAATCCGTCCCGTATATGCAACATCGCAGACCGCTAACAACCAAACCGGTTCCTTCACCGATACCCGCGACGGCAGAACCTACGACTATGTTGTTATCGGCGACCAGACTTGGATGGCAGAAAACCTGAGATACGACAACTCTGGAAGTATGCTCGTTGCACTAAGCGGTGAAACAAGCACGACCGACCCATATCTTTATTATCCGGATGGACAATCTACAAATCTTGAAACCTACGGCTACCTCTACAACTGGCCAGCAGCAATGAACAGAGAGCGGTGTGCAGGGTATTTGCCCCGATGGGTGGCACTTGCCGAGCGATGCAGAGTGGACACAACTATATCAAGCCTTGGGTGGTGAAACTAATGCAGGCGCTATGCTTTCAGGAAATGCAAGTTTATGGAGTAACCCGACAATTACAGAATCTCAATATTTTGGCAATAGCGGTTTCAATGCATTACCAGCAGGTTACTACGAATCTAACGATTACGGCAATTTCGGCAACAAGGCTTTTTTCTGGTCAACTAGCGAGTATGACACCGAAAGCGCATATATCTGTTATATTGGAGGCGAAGAAGTCGGAAATATGGGATATGGTGAGAGCGCAGGTCTTTCTGTCCGCTGTGTAAAGGGAACGGCAGTATATGCCTACGATACCATAAATCCATGTATGGAACAGCCGTATTCCTACACCTACCACGATACAGTCATCACTACCGACGGTGACTATACAATCCGCGAGCAGATTGACAGCGACACCGAAAACATCTACAAGTTGCATATTGCATTCCATCCCACACTTACGGCTAACATCAGCGAATTCA
>CAJOEG010000070.1 GCA_905233405.1 uncultured Bacteroidales bacterium
GGCATAATGGAAATGGCCGATGCAATAGCAATCACAAAAGCCGACGGCGAAAACATCACACGCGCACAACTTGCCAGTACGCAGTATCAGAACGCACTGCATTTGTTCCCAATGCCAAAATCGCGCTGGACACCGATAGCAACAACCTGCTCGGCACTTTCGGGTGCGGGAATTATGGACATCTGGGAGATGATTACCAAATATGTAGCCCACACAAATGCAAACGGGTTCTTCGACTACAACCGCAACGAACAGGCAAAATACTGGCTCTACGAAACTATAAACGAGGCAATTAAGAACAGTTTCTACCAAAACGAAAAGATAATAGAGAGCCTTCCAGACTACGAAAGAAAAGTCCTCGACAACAAAATCAGCAGTTTCGTAGCCGCACACGAACTACTAGCAAAATACTTTGAAAAATGATTGGACAGGAAATAGTTTACAAGGCATTAGCCGACTTGAACATAAAATTTGAGTATTACGAATCGCCACGCGACTTTTCGTCGGAAGATGACGGTGCATTCTGGAAACGCATTGGTGCCTGCCGTTGCAAGAACCTCTTTATGCGTAACCACAAGGGAAACCAGCACTACCTGCTCATTTCCGACTACTACCGCGACATAAACATCCACGCCATAGAGCACAAACTTAAGCAGGGAAAACTTTCGTTCGCCTCGCAGGAACGCATCGACAAGTGGATTATGGGAACTATTGGCGCGATTTCCGTCTTTTCGTTACTCAACGACACCGAAAACCACACTATTGCATTCATCGACAAGACATTATTGGAGAAAAAACGCCTAACTTTCCTTCCAAATCAACTTAACGCCTTGATTTCCATCAGCACCGAAGATTTTATAAGGATACTAGACTACACTGGCAACAAGTACGAGTTTGTGGATTTGGAAGTTGCGGAAGACATTGAATAAGACTAACAATCTTCCATATATTTCATAGGCAGCACACATTCTTTGGAATATTTTTAATATTTTTGCAGCGATGCGAAAATTAGTGGTTTTCATAGTAATATTTCTGCTCGGAATTACAGCATTCTCACAGCACGAAGGTATTCGTCGCTATTTTTCGTCGTACAAACTCGACAACGACACCACAACCGACTACAGTTTCTACAACGACACACTAATCGACGACTTCCACAAGTTCATGCCACAACAGAAGGTCTCGAACAACACTCTGGGACTAATGAATCCAGGAAGCCCGTACTTAAACGCATTATTTTCAAGACGAGAATCCTCACACGATTTCTATCTTCTCAACAACTATCAGGCATTCATAAAGTCGCACCAAAACGTGGTTTACTTTGATACACAAAAGCCATTTTCTCGCTTCGACTTTACTGGCGGAAACACAGGCCTTGAACTAGTGAAATTCATTCTAAGCCATAACTTTACGCCATATTTTAATCTCACATTCAACTACGACATTTCAAACTCCGACGGATTCTACCTCAACAACGCGGCAAAAGTCAATGCACTATACCTTGCTGGCTCATTTACTAAAAAGAAATACCAGAATCATTTCAACTTTATCTTTAATAAGATAAATAGCAACGAAAATGCCGGAATCGCCGACATCGACAGATTCGTAAGCGGAGACATACGTGCAGTTGACAACAGCGTTCTGCTCACAAAGGCATCAAGTTCTATTTCTCAACTCGGCGGTCAGTACAACCACGAATACCGTATCGGACACTACACAATCGACACAATCATCCGTGACGAACAGAAAGATACAATATTAAACAAGAATTTGCACAGCAAATTTTCAATAGTCCACGATGTTACTTTCGACCGCTATGTACGCAAATACCAGGACCAGTATAGCTCTTTCTACACGAACTACTACAAAGACTCTAGCGCAACAAAAGACTCGGTGACATACTACCAGTTCAACAACAAATTGTTGCTTAGCCTCAATTTCCAGAACGACTCAACAGGCAATTTCCTGAAACTATATGCAGGATTGAAAAATCTAACTTATTCATTCATAATTGACAGCACGCACAAGACAACATATAGTTCCACATATATCACGGGAGACTTAATATTCAAGCACAACAAAACCTACCTTCAAGCAAACGCCGACTATTGCCTGTTCGGTGGAGATGCTTACGACATTGACGTATCGGCAAATCTTCAACAAATGTTTACAGAAAACCTTGGCATTAATGCAAATGTCGGCTATTCTCTAACCTACTGTTCCCTATTTGAAACATACTACACATCAAATAATTTCCAGTGGGACAACGATTTTAATAAAAACGGGATTGCTACCGCCCACATCGACCTTTTCCAGGAAAAATTTCATCTGTCTGTCGGTGCAAACCTCAATCTCCTGCACGACTACATTATCTTCGACCAACAAGCCCTTCCAACGCAGATTCACAAAGCAAACCTAATAGCCGACGTTTATGTAAGCAAGACTTTCAACATATGGAAATTTCACTGGTTCAACGAAGTAGCCTACCAGTACATCAGCGACAAACAATATGTCCGGCTACCCGATGTCGTTGCATATTCAAGTCTCTATTTCAAGACGGGAATGTTCCACGATGCTCTTACGCTGCAGGTCGGAATCGACGCAAAATTCAACACCAAATTCTACGGTTACGCATATATGCCAGCAACGGCAGTCTTCTACCTGCAAGATGACATGGAAATTGGCAACTACCCCAACCTTGGCTTCTATATCGGAGCGAAAATCAAACGGTTCCGCGTATTTGCAAAACTGTCAAACTTCAACTCTACATTTATGAAGCCAACTTTCTTCTCGCTATACAGGCTACCTGACAATCCTTTTGCATTCAACTACGGAATTTCCTGGGAATTCTACGACTAGCACAATATGGGTAGCGAAGCAAGAATATCAAGGATAACCGTGATGTCCTCATTGCTGATGTGGATTATTGTCGCCATTATAAAGTTTTGCATTGACGAAATAACCGAAGAACCACAATCAACAATCTACCGAGACTTCGGTCAAATAGCAGAAACGCAGACTCTAAACGTAGCACTTGCCGAAAATGCCACCGAATACTGCATCTTCAATGCCATTCCACGTGGTTTCCAATTGGAAACTCTTGATGACTTCTGCAAAGAATACGACCTCGAACTCAACATTATACCTATCGGGAACGACTATTCTGCAGAAAAACTCCTTGCCGAAGGCAAATGCGACATCATTGTAAAGCACGCTTTTACCACCGACAGCAGTATGTCACAACCGCTACTGCACTCAAGCCTTGTAATACTCTCGCAGACAAAAGACTTACCCGACACCATATACGCGGCAGGCGAACAAAATTTCCGCATCACACACAACGGGAAAACAATAATCTGCACAAGCATCTCGCAGGAAAAAATTGCACGGAAAGTCGCTTCAGGTGAAATTAACGCAGCCATCTGCGACTCGGCACTTGCCCTAACCTACCAGAAGGCTAATCCTCGCCTACAAATCGACACTTCAATATGTATTGCACAGGAGATTGTCTGGAAAACCAACCCCGAAGCCCAAACCCTTCGCGACAGCATTAATGCCTGGCTCACACGCGAAATGGAAACCAAGAAGTACAAACTACGCCACGAAATCTATTACTCGTACATAAACATAAATGTATCAAGCAAATACTATTCAGGAAACGGCAATAAAATAAGCGCGTACGACGACCTTATCAGAAAGCATTCTAAGAAATTACAATGGGACTGGCGCTACATAGCATCACTTATATACGAGGAGTCGCACTTCAACCCCAACATAAGCAATCCGTCTGGGGCATACGGAATTATGCAGCTTATGCCTGCCGCCTACCAGAAGTTTACCCACGACAGCGCAAACATTTCCGACCCAGAAGTGCAACTTATGGCAGGAATCAAGCACGTTGACTACCTGAAGAAACGCACGCCCGAAACAATCACCGACACCGCCGTAATAATCAGGTATGTACTTATGGGATACAATGCAGGACACGGACACGCCGAGGATGCCTACCACCTTGCAGAAAAATACTCTGGCAATACAAATTCGTGGCACAACTTGGCGGAATATATGAAACTACTGAACGAGCGGGAATTCTATACCGACCCCGTTGTAAAATGTGGAAAATACAAGGGAAGCCGCACCGTTGCCTTTACCAGAAGCGTAGTGGACAGATACAAGCATTATAGGAATCTTATAAAATAAAACTGGGCAACAGAACAACTTCTTTGAAAGCTATTCATAGATAGCCGTAAGCCAAACAGATCCAGTACCAATAAGATTTATGCTTGGCAGTATCCTTCATTATTCCTCCAGCAAATCTGGTCTCAATGCCTTTGTGCGCTCGTAGGCCAAATCTTCCTTCCATTCGTCAATCTTGGCGAAATTTCCAGAAAGCAGAATATCAGGGACTTTCCAGCCGTTGAACTCGGCAGGACGTGTATATACTGGCGGTGCAAGAAGTCCATCCTGGAACGAATCGGACAAGGCCGACTGTTCGTCACCTATTGCGCCTGGAATCACACGAATTATGCTGTCGCACATCATAGCTGCGGCAAGTTCGCCACCAGTAAGCACAAAGTCACCAATGCTATATTCCTCGTCGATAAGGTGTTCGCGTATGCGATAGTCGATGCCCTTGTAGTGTCCACAAAGGATTATAATGTTGTTCATCATGCTTATGCGGTTGGCTTCCTTCTGCTTCCACGGCTTACCGTCGGGTGAAGTGTAAATAACAAGATCGTAATCGCGTTGCTTTTTCAAATCGTTGATGCAGTTGTAGATTGGCTCAATCATCATCACCATACCAGCCTCGCCACCAAAGGCGTAATCGTCAACCTGCTTGTGACGACCAAGGCCGTATTCGCGCAGGTCGTGGATATGAACTTCGGCAATTCCCTTGTCGGTTGCCCGCTTGATTATCGAATTGTTCAGCGGTCCATCAAGGATTTCGGGCAAAACGGTTATAATGTCAATTCGCATAAGGCTATCTTTTTGGTTGAGTCGTGGCGCGTCGCGACAGTACTAAGTTTTAATGTATATAAGTTTCTAAGTTTCACGTTTCTAAGCTTCTATGGGCTAACGCCCGTTTCTGTTGAGACGCAAAATTTTGCGTCTGTACAATCGAATAAATATTTGTCAAAGGCTGCGCCACTTCTATGTTTTAATAACAAATGTCCATTTCTGTGGTGCTAATTCAACGGTTCAAAGATAATTCAAAATTTTAAAATCAACATTTTGTTTTTTCAAAAAAGACGGACACAACGGATCTTTCATTTGACAAATCACCGCCACCTGAACCTGTTGAAGGGTAAGTATAATCGCATTATATCATTTCGTCTTTGACAAGCTAAGTCATCAGATTTATTCAAATGTTAACAGACTGTATTATAAACCCAACTCGGTCATTAAAAGGTTGTTATGCGTGGTCATGCTTGTAAATAACTGATGCATAATCTATTACAAGTACGTTTTTCTAATGGCGACCGTTATTGCAAATACCTGTATAACAACCACTTACAAAAAAACTTTATATATTTTCTAACGACCGATTTTAGTTTAAGAGACACTCGTAATACTGTACAAAAGTTCCTGGTGATTATCTCGTTTCCAAAACTGATATTTTCCATTTCTCTTGTTCCGAGAAGCCGACATTGCAAACATTTTCAACATTCACTCAAGACAGTACTTTGGTATATCAAGTCGCAGGCTAGAGCCAACGACTATCCATTACAGCTTTTACTTTATCATCCTTGTCAATTCAACAAATTCCTCGGGCGAAAGCTGTTCGGGACGAAGATTCCAGAAACGATGCGACATATCGACTTCGGGCGTGAGCATCGACTTGAGAGAATTACGCAAAGTCTTGCGTCGCTGGTTGAAAGCCGTCTTCACAACCATAAAAAGTTTTTTCTCGTCAACACCCTCGATTGCCGAACGGTAGCGCACAAACCTAACTACACCAGACTTTACCTTTGGAGGCGGATTGAAAACGTGCTCGTGAACGGTGAACAGATATTCGCACCTATAATATAATTGCATCAGCACACTCAAAATGCCATAAACCTTGCTTCCTTCCTTAGAAGCGATGCGCTCGGCGACTTCCTTCTGTATCATGCAGACGATTTCCGAAACCTTTTCCCTGTTTTCCAATGCCTTGAAAAAAATCTGGCTGGAAATGTTGTATGGGAAATTCCCAATAATGCACATTTCGGAATCACAAAAGGCATTCAAGTCCATCTTCAGGAAGTCGGCTTCAAGCAAATTATACTTTGAATTATCGAAGTTTTCCTTTAAATAATCAACAGATTCCGTATCAATCTCTACCAAAGTAAGATTACGGAAATTACGTTTTATAAGTTCGCGCGTAAGTACGCCAGTTCCAGGACCTATTTCAAGTACAGGAAGGTCGGATTCGTTATGCAAAGCGCCTGCGATACGCGCTGCAATACTCACATCAGTGAGAAAATGCTGTCCGAGATATTTTTTTGCTCTAACCATAACGCAAAAGTCGGAATAAAAAATGATATATTTGCAAAAATTTTCCAGTATGAACAAAAAACTGAAGACTGCCATAAAAATAATACTGTTTGTCGGCTTCGGCATAGCCATTTTCATGCTGGTTTACAAGGACTTCGACTTCGGTAATTTCTTCGACACGATGTCGGCGATAAAATGGGGCTGGCTGATTCCCGCAGCACTGATAAGCCTGCTCAGCCACATCAGTCGCGCCCGCCGCTGGCAACTCCTGCTCGAAACCACAGGCGAAAAGCCAAGGTTCACAAACACATTTTTCGCCGTACTGAACGCCTACTTTGCCAACCTCGCAATTCCACGTCTGGGCGAAGTGACACGCTGCGCACTAATATCGCGCTACGAAAAGCAGGATTTCTCCAAAGTGCTCGGTACTGTCGTCAGCGAAAGGCTTCTCGACCTTATGCTCGTGGCAATACTAACCGTAGTCGCATTCGCAACACAAGCCAATGTTTTTGGCGACTTTGTAGCTCAGCACCCCGAAATAAAGGACAATCTTGCAAAGATTTTCTCACCGACGACAATAACAATACTTGCTGTCGTTGGAATTGCCGGACTGTGCCTGCTTATTGTCATTGCAAAGGGGAAACTCGACAGGTTCAAGTTCTGCCAGAAAATATCGAAGTTCATAAAAGACTTCTGGACTGGAATTCTCTGCCTGAAAAACGTAAATCACAAGGCTGGCGTTATTTTCCACACACTATACTTCCTGATGCTTTACTTCTGCTTCTTTGCCTTCGAAGAACTGAGTGGACTCAACGTACTTGCAGCGCTAATGCTCTTTGTCGCAGGAAGTTTCGGAATGATTGTTCCATCGCCAAACGGTATGGGTTCGTACCATTTCATGATAATACAGACCCTCATAATCTACGGCATTCCAAGTGAAACTGGCGCATCGTTCGCACTTGTGGCACACGGACTTCAGACCCTGCTCGTAATAGTGTTCGGACTTTTCGCCACCATACTCATACCCGTTGTAAACAAGGACAAATAATGGACGCAAAGACGGCAAGCCGATTAAAAATTGCAATCAAGGTGGCGATAGTCGTTCTCGCCTACGCGTATGCGGGCTATAGGATTGCCACCGCCCCCGACATTGACCTGCTGCCGACATACTTCTCGGAAATGGAACTTTCGCGATGCCTCGTCCTAGCAGCCATTCTACTACTTATGCCTCTCAACTGGACAATAGAAACTTTCAAATGGCAACTGCTTGTCCGCAGCATCGAACAAGAAATCGGCTTTGGCAAATGCATAAAAGCTGTGATGTCGGGTGTAACAGTAGGCACAATTACCCCGAACCGCGCTGGCGAATTTGCAGGTCGCATACTTTTCGTACAGAAGGAAAACCGAGCCAAAGCCTCGTACCTCACCATCTTCGGCGACACCGCGCAATTCTGCGCAACGGTAATCTTCGGCATTGCAGGACTGCTGATGATTGGAAATCAAATCAGCGAAGCAATTCCATACAACACACTTATGATTATCAGTGCAATATGCGGAGTTGCCATCATCGCCATTTTCATCAAGTTCGACAGCATCGTAAATGCCTTGGGCAAAATCAAATTCGTAAAGAAAAGATTTGAGAAATACGTTCCGCAATGCGAAATCGGCATCAAAAGCAAACTTATAACATTGGTTCTTAGTCTAGCAAGATATGCAGTTTTCTGCCTGCAATTTTACCTGTCGCTCAGATTTTTCGGAATTGACATTCCGGCACAAAGCGCATTTGCGGCAATCTTTGCGACCTACATCTGCACCTATCTAATTCCGAGCATTGCAGCAGCCGAACTAGGAATCAGAGTATCGTTTGCAATACTATTCATTGGAATTTTCACCACGCAGGAAACCGCAATAGCACTCGCCTCGCTCCTACTATACCTCGTAAACGTCGGAATACCAATAGCCATAGGTGGAATATTCCTGCTCAAAGAAAAAAAATAATTTTTTCCTTGTCAATTTAACAAAAAGCAGTACCTTTGCACTCGAAAATTTTGGCCCATTAGCTCAATTGGATTAGAGCATCTGACTACGGATCAGAAGGTTGAGGATTCGAATTCTTCATGGGTCACCGAAAAACTGCGAGCAAAACTTGCAGTTTTTTTTATTTATTGGCAATAAAATGACTTCAAGCAAGTTTAATTACAAAGCATAACACAATGAAGCAAAAAGGATTAACGGACAATATCAAGTGGCTGGCAAAAGCCCTAAACGACTATTGTTCCGAATGTCTTATCCTTTTTTGCGCTATGTTTCTTGTCAGAATTGTTGAAACCATCGCACTTTCCGCAACCGGCTATCATGCAGAACTTATCGGAAACAACCTCATAGGTTTTACCGTTGACCTTGCAAACATAGGATGGATTGTCGGCCTATTATTCTTCATCTACTTAGTAATCAATAAATTTTCACAAAAAGCAGCCATCTATACCATACGGACATTTTTTGCCGCCTACCTTTGCATATCCATAATTTTAATGTGCTATTTCGTCACAACACACATTCCACTCGACGGCATAATAACGGCATACTCACCTCGCGAACTTTTTGTAACCATAAAGGCGAACAGTCCTTACAACATTCCGATAATCATCCTAATAATCATCATATCAATACTATACATAATAATACCACGAAAGCCATTCCGAGTGCCAAAATGGGCACAAATCACAATATTTGTAATGTTTATAGTGAGTGTATTTTTCCCTGGACTAAAAAAAGGCAAAGTCGGCCCCGACAAGAAATACTACGTAATTGAAAACAAAACCAGATACCTTTACGAAAGCCTCAAAAACAAGGAGACAGTAATACAGTTCACCGACAGCGAACTTAAGGAAAAATCGGAAAAATTTGCTTCGTACTTCCCTGAGTACGAATTCGTTGACTACCACTATCCTTTCTTGCACAAAGAAGAAACACCTGATGTCATATCAAACTACATCGAAAAGGGCGAAAGCAAACCTAACATCGTAATAATCATAGTTGAAGGGCTATGCAACTACATTAGCGGACAAAACAGCACAATAGCCTCGGCTACACCATTCCTCGACTCGCTGTCGGAACACTCGCTAGTATGGGAAAACTGCCTATCTACATCTGAACGTACATTCGGAGCACTACCATCCATACTCGGAGCACTGCCATTCGGGGAAAACGGCTTTATGTCATATAGACGCAACGTCCCTACATTCAACACAATAGCAACCATTCTGCACGCCAACGGCTACAAAAACACATTCTTCTACGGTGGCTGGTACGGATTCGACAACATGGACATTTTTGCAGAAAACAACTTTATGGAAATGTACTACGACAAGACCGAGTACGAATCCGCAGAACAGCGCAACGAATGGGGACTGCTTGACGAATATATGCTCCTGCACTCGCTCGAAGACATAAAAACATCGGACACCACGCCTCGTCTCGACATCTACCTAACACTAACCACCCACGACCCATTCAAATATCCGAATCAAGACGAATATATCAAAAAGTACAACGCATTGCCTCAAAAAGGAAAATCGATTAGCAAGCCAAAGGAAAACGCCTCGTTCCTTTATGCCGACGACTGCCTACGCAAATTTTTCTGCGAGTACAAGAAATGCAAGACTTTCGACAATACAATATTCATAATCACAGGCGACCATAAGTTTAACACCAAAGACAAATCGAATCTTATTGACAATTACCACGTTCCGCTGATAATTTGGGCGCCAATGCTTCGCGAAAACCACAGCTTCCCTGCAGTTGTTACCCACAGAAGCATCACACCAAGCCTACTAGCCCACCTTAAGCACACATACGGAATAAATACTCCAGAAAACGTGGCTTGGCTAAATTCAGGACTTGACACAAGCAATAATTTCGGAGCCAACACTTTCGCACCTCATTTCAACGACGGCAGAAGTTTAGCCGGACTGACATACGGAAACAAGTTCATTACCGAAGAAAAAACCTATACATTGGATTTTTCTGACGGTAAACTTACGCTTAAACCATTGAACGACAATCCATACTATGAATTTCCGGAACTTTACCAAGCCCTCGAAAATTACATAATGAACAATGATGCACTCTTAAAATAAACTGACGGACAAAAGTCAGCCAAATTACCGAACAGAATGCATCCAAATTACCGAATAGAATGCGTCCAAATTACCGAACAAAAGTCAGCCAAATTACCGAACAGAATGCGTCCAAATCACCGAACATAATTTAATAAAATAAAAATATATTTTTGAATATCAAATAATTATTGTATTTTTGCACCGATTAAAAAATTTCAACGACCTAAATACATTCGGACTGCTATTCGAAGCATTGGCGGTTCGCGACCTGCGAGTTTTTACCGACTCCCTTGACGGACAAGTATATCATTACCGCGACAAGACAGGTCTCGAATGCGATGCAGTAGTACATCTTGCAAATGGCAAATACGGACTCATTGAAATAAAACTCGGTGGAGACAACTTAATCGAAGATGGAGCAACTACATTGAAGAAACTCGCAAGCAAAATCGACACCGACAGAATGCGAGAAACTTCGTTCCTTATGGTGCTTATAGGTGTAGGCAATTACGCCTACCGACGCGAGGATGGGGTTATTGTCGTTCCGCTTGGATGCTTGAAAAATTAATATGGCCAAATTACCGAACAGAATGCGTCCAAATTACCGAACAAAAGTCAGCCAAATTACCGAACAGATTTTAAAATAATCAATATAACACATCAAATATCAAATAATTATATCAATTATAAAAATTTACGAAAACCGCAATATTTTTTTCTAAATTTTTCCCTCAGCGTACCCCATTTTTACATCCAGTTCGTAGTTGTACGACGAGCGATGGCTGTAGCGACCTTTGACATATATCAGCTTGTCCTCGTATTTCTCGAACTCCTCATCAGGAACAAGTTTCCCATCAATCGAAACACAGCCGTCACAACCATCGAGGACAGCACCAAGAGCCTCATCCGTTTCCATGATTTCCGAAAATAAGATTTCATCATACGACGGCTTTACATACTGTCCGTCCATAGTAAGCACACCGACCTTGCCGTCCTTGTGTAGTTCGAACATGCAGTCGTCGTACCACGAATGGCCGTTGTTCTCGTTGGTTATGTAGATTGGACGGAAAACGACCTCATCCATTATGCACGGAACAAGCAACCTGCCCTTCTTGTCGGCAACGCCTTTCTTCCCCGAATTTGAAACGACAAAAAACTTGTCTAGACTCTCAATTTCATCGTATTGAAAATCAAGGACAACTGTAGCATTTCCATCAGGCAAGACCAGCCCCCACTTTCCTTCCGACATTGCAGAAACAGGAATCTTTCTGTCGTTGACCTTTCCACAGCAACAACCTAAACGCTCGTATTTTGCAGGAACAAGCACCTCGTCCTTTATGTTTAGCAACTTCTCACAGCCATTTTCCACAACAACATAATCCATCCAGTCGTAGTTGTCGCAAATATCATAGAATGCAATTCGAGAAGCCTCCACATCCTCGTCGGGCAACTTGTTGGCTACCGCCGCCTTGTATTCCAAATATAGTTTTTGCATCTTACAAAGCTGTTCCTTATGTGCGTGCTGTTTTTCCATTTTATACAAATTATTTTGTCCGCGAAAGTAGGAAATAAACATTTCGCAACGACGACAAAGAAAAGTATTTATTAAAGGTAAAAGGTTAACAAAATGCCCTATAGCAAGGTCTCGTTATGTCCGTTTTCTGGTATCTCAACAACCTTAACGTCTTCAATGTCGTCTAACATTTGTACTGGATGTTTCTGGCTTTGCTTGGCACCGATTTTTATCAGTTTGTTTGCCGATTGCACTATGCTCTGTCCCTTGTCTTCCAATTTTTTCTTACCATCATCGAAAGCACTCTGCGCCTTAGCGATTGCATCACCAACCTCGCTGTATTTCTTTGCAAACATACCGACACGCTCGACAACTTCACTTGCCAACTTGAAAACTTCCTCATGGTTCTGAGCCTGTTTTATTTGCGTCCAAGTCATACTTACTATCTTTAACGCTGCGTATAGCGACTGTTCGTCGGCGATATAAACATTCTGTTCCATAGCCTTACGCCATAAGTCAGGCTGTGCATTGAGAGCCGTCCACAACGCCCCAGTATGCGGGACAAACATAATAACATAGTTCATTCTTACCTTTGGCGGCTGAATGTACGACGAATAATCCTTCTTCGACAGCTCCTTTACGTGTCCGTTTATGCTATCAATGTGCTTTTGCAAACTACGATTGCGGTCTTCCTCGTTTTCGGCATTGACATAGTCAAAGAAAGCGGTCAGCGACACCTTGGAGTCAATTATAACTTCGCGTGTGCTATCCAAATGTAAAATGACATCTGGACGCATAATTTTATTGTCTTCACTTTTCACCGCCATACCTTTGCTATCGCGTATAGTAGCCTGAGTATCATAATGCACACCTTCCGTCAAACCTTGTGACTGCAAAAGTTCGGAAAGCACGGCTTCTCCCCAGTCGCCTTGAGTCTTGCTTTTGTGCTTAAAGGAATTTACAAGTTCTTCCGTTATCGCTTGCGCAGCCTTGCTTTGATCCATCATCTGCCTTAGATTCTCACGCATAGCACTGTTGATGTCAATTGCATCTTTTGACGACTTTTGCATCGATTCTTCCATCTTAGCAATGGTTTCTTTGAGAGGATTGACCAGCAGTCCGATACTAGTTGTACTACTTTTTGCAAACTCTTCCTGACGAGCCTTCAGCAAATCCTCTGTAGCAGCCTTGTTCTGAACAAGAATTCCCTCAACGGTCTTGTCGAAACGTTCCTGCTGTTCCTTAATTGACTGCTCGTAGTGCAACTTGAGTGTCTGCATAGCCTCATCATTGGCCTTTTCCTTGGCAGCAATGGTGTCCTGACAATGTTTCTGCTCGTCGGCCTTAACCTCTTCAATGCGCCTGTTGAAATTAGCCTCTGCCTTCTGCAAATCGGCTTGCGAACGCTTCTTCTCCTCATCCAACTGGCTTTGTACCGCCTCAAGGTTTGCCTGTACAGCACTGTTCCTGGCCTTATGAACAAGGAATGTGATTCCTGCGCCAAGAATAATACCACAAATACCAACGATAAAGATTAACAAATTAGCTGACATAATTTTACATTTTTAAATTTTTAATTGGTTCATAATTTCTAATCATCTTAATCGGTCGCAAAAATAAGCAACATTCCGCTAATTGACGAAAAACTTAGTGTTTAGTTATTAACACCTCTCAAAAAATCACATTTTTCAAAAAAATCATTATCTTTGGCTTTTTAATTTTTCTGATTATGAAACGACTTTTTGCTTCATTGATAGTAATTGCCATATCGTTGGCAACGTTTGCCCAGGTAAACTACAAGATTGTAAAAACTCATACCGAAAACGGTAGCACACTGACAAGAATACGCATCAACGAACCATTAATACAAAATGCTGACGGCGCGTACGGGTTCCGGATGAAAGCGCCAATTCCGTTCACTTCGTTTGCAATAGGTTTCGATGCAACCGACCGCAATGCACCCGAAGGACATTTCATTGTTTACTACCGCACTTCGCAGGGTGAAAAATGGACAAACTGGCAGGACGACCACGGATATTTCCGTCCCGAAGACATAGAACCGAACATTTTCTACACCGATTTGCTTTTCGGCTTCGACTTCAATCCTCACGATTCGATTGTAAACGTACAACTTACTAAAATTGAACTTGTATTTCAGGACATAAAGTCTGAAAACGAAAAGGCATCCAACCAAACCATACAAGTTAATACTACCCGCGACAACTGCCTCGAATTTCCCGAATACGTTCCACGTTCATCGTGGTGCGGAAGCTACACGGAATGTCACAATCCGACATACTCGCCGAATTATATAACACCAACACATACGATTATCCACCACGGAGCAAGTCCATACTCATACACCGATGGAGCTGCAGTTGTCCGCTCGTACTGGAACTACCATGTAAACAGCAATGGTTGGGAAGACATAGGCTACAACTACCTTTTTGACAAGTACGGCAATATGTTCCAAGGCCGCCACAATCCCAACTTGCCTACTTCGGATGTAAAAGGAGCACATGCAGGAAATTGCAACTCCAAGTCAATTGGTCTAAACTTTATAGGTCATTCCGACACCCTTGCCACCGCCCCGACCAACGTACAGCTAGAAAAATGCTGGGATATGCTAGCTTGGTGGTACGACAACAAGCAACTCGACCCAACCTCATCGGCAGACATTACAAATCAAGCTGGTCAATTCACCTTCAGCAGATA
>CAJOEG010000071.1 GCA_905233405.1 uncultured Bacteroidales bacterium
CCAAGAAGGATGGGAAAAACAGGGTTAATCAAGCATGTTTTTGAGCAATTAAACCCAAAAGAAGTTATTTGTCTCTACGTCGATTTGGACCAAACCACTTGCCTTGCCGATATGGTAAAGATGGCAAACCTTCTTGGTCGTACCGACGATGCCCAAAAGTTCGCCGACAAGCGCAAACGACTGAACGCCGCCATCCACAAGCAGTTCTATCATCCCGAAACTCACAGCTATGCCAACGGAACACCTTTCGACAACGCCTACGCCTTGCTGACAGGCATTGCCACCGAGAACAATGTAGCACAGGAAGTTACCGAACAACTAGTTGCTGATTCGTACGGAAAATACAAGTCGCACATTGCCGTCGGACTGTTCGGCGTGCCGATCTTCACCGAATGGGCAACAGTCACCAAGCATACCGACCTAATGGCTACCATTTTGCGTCAACCCGACTATCCCGGTTACCTATATATGATTGCCAACGGAGCAACCGCAACTTGGGAATCGTGGGGGCACGAGCGCAGCCGCGTACACAACTGCTACAACGGCATCGGCACTTGGTTCTATCAGGCTTTGGCTGGCATCCGTCCCGACGACTCGGCTCCCGGCTACCGGCATTTTTTCATCGACCCGCAAACCGCAGACGGCATCAGCTGGGTAAAGGCAACAAAACCGACACCTTTTGGCGACATTTGCGTTGAAATGAATTCAACAGAACTGAAAATTACTATTCCTGTAGGTGCTTCGGCGACTGTGTATCCTGGTACAACTCGCGAGAAATATTTTGAAGCAGGGCAGTGGATTATTAGCAATTAATATGCATTGAGGGTGTTTTGTCGGTAGACATGAAAAAACACCCAAACTGTTTAGTCTGGGTGCTTATGAATTCGAATAGTAATGTAATCTAGCTATTTAGTACATCAACGATGTCGAGCATCTTCTGGTCGATTGTCTTGTGGTGCTTGATGGTCTTGTTGAACGGAACAAGAACTATCTCGTTGTGAACCATACCGCACATTACGCTGCGCTGGTCGTCGAGAAGTGCATCAATTGCAGCAACGCCAAGACGGCTTGCCAGATACCTGTCGTATGCCGACGGCGAACCGCCACGCTGTATGTGACCGAGAACAATCACTCTCATGTCGAATTCCTCGCCGTACTTTGCCATGGCGTTCCTGATGTCGTATGCGCCACCAGCATCGTCGCCCTCTGCAACAAGGATTATGCTCGAAGTCTTCTTTTCGGTCATGTACTTGACAAGCTTGTCGTGTACTTCGTCGAGATAAGTCACTGTTTCTGGGATAAGTACATCCTCGGCTCCACAAGCAATACCGCTGCGCAATGCGATAAAACCAGCATCACGGCCCATTACCTCAACGAAGAACATTCTTTCGTGGCTGGCAGCCGTGTCGCGAATCTTGTCAACTGCTTCAACAACGGTATTCAATGCAGTGTCGTATCCGATTGTCATGTCGGTACCATAAAGGTCGTTGTCGATTGTGCCAGGAAGACCGACTACCGGGAACGGGAAATTTTCGGTGAATTCCCTTGCGCCCCTGAACGTACCATCACCGCCGATAACTACGAGAGCATCAACTTCGTGCTTCTTGAGGTTGTCGTATGCAATCTGCTGACCTTCGATGGTTCTGAACCTGTCGCTGCGTGCGGTCTTGAGGATAGTGCCACCGCGCTGTATGATGTTGCCAACGCTTTTCGACTCCATCGGGATAAAATCATCGGCGATTAGACCTTCGTATCCCCTCATTACGCCCATAACTTCAAGACCTTCGTGCAAAGCCTTTCTAACAACGGCTCTGATTGCCGCATTCATTCCCGGAGCATCACCACCAGATGTCAGTACTGCTACTTTCTTTATATTTGCCATATCTATACTTTATTAAAAAACAAATGCAAATGTATGTTTTTTTTGATTTCCACAAAGTAAAAGTGAGTATTTTTTTTGAACAAAAAAGCATAGGTTATAACCAACTAATATTGCTTTCTACAAAAACATCACATAGTATATAGGCATATAAGTGATTCCATTTTTCTCTATTTTCCGTTCAAATATTGCACAAATCTCTGGCATTTATCTAAGATACATATTCTCAACGAATTAACAAAACAAAAACTGCGTTTTCCTATATTTCCAAGGTGTAAAAAACTGCGTTTTCCCATAAAAATCGCTCTCAAAAAACTGCGTTTTCCTATTATTGAGCGTATAACCTCGGAGAGGTTACATATATATAGAAAACAACGTTTTCGTTTTGGAGCGTTGGCGCATATTTTTGCAGCGACTCGTGCTGAGCCAAGTCGAAGCAAGCAATGCAAAAATTGTGACAACGCGTAATTTAGAGAACAATAATGAAACAAAAAAAAAGCCACCAAAACTTTTTGGACAGCCTTTTTGCGTTAATTTAATTTTTTTAACAAAAAGAGTAAGGTGATTTGTTTTCCATAATAGAACAAAATCTTTATTCTGCATCAGGCATTAATAAGGCGGGAGAAATAACCATTCCAGAATATTGGTTTACAATTGTATCATGGCGGATAAGGTAAGTCGTCGGCAATGCATTAGTCAACTGCAACATGGATAGTTTGGATATTTCCACTATATCAAAATTCGTATCAAACATCCGTTCAAAGCGATTGTGGGCATCCGAATCTTCCACGGCTATACCAATCACTTTGTTCACATATCCCATTGGCTTATATTGGTTCACATTGCCTATTGAGTTCAGGCAATATGGACAACTATATGAAAATGCGAATATCATATATGTAGAATCCAAATCGCACGACACATATTGAGACAATTCTGTTTCTGCCAAAGCAACAGGCTGAAAAGGCTTGTTGTGCTTCTCTAAGCACTTGGCACCCCTGAACGAAAATCCGCACATGAACATTATTACCACACCAGCCAAAGCCATACTAACCACTATAGGCATTTTTAATTGCGTGCCTTGTTGTGGTTTCAGCATGGACGGAACAAGCAATGCCAAAAGAATACCGTTTCTCGTGAATGTAAGCCAAGGTTTCGAGTTTAGCCAGACGAGCGGACCAAAACATCCGCAATTTGTGATGCCCTTTGCCATAATACCATATAGGTATATTGCAGAAACAACAACGACAAAGCCAGATGCTACGACAGATAACAAACCTGGACTAATATTGAAAATCAGAAATAGTCCTAAAAAAGTTTCCGCTAAAATCAGAATCGGAGCGCAAAATCCAAACCATTCAGCACCATATTGGCTCATCAGGTTGGCAAAAGCGGAGGTGTCAATGGCTTTGAGCAGACCTGTAGCAAGGAATACCACCCCTACGATAAAACGGAAAGTTTTATTCATAAATGCAGATTTGGAAAAAGTAGCCTAAACAATACAGGGCTACTTTTGGGGGTAATTAATAACTAGTGCAAGTAACAGATGCTGCTTCGCTTTCGTGTTTTATCAGAGTACTCAATGTATTGCAATCGTTTGCATCATAGCCTGCTAACATTTGGTCTCTTGTAAGAGCTGCTGAATATCTTGCACCATCGGAGTCCAAAATATCACAGTTACAGCCCTTAATTTCATCTTTTTTGCACGATACGAACATCATAACCATTGACATTGCAATCATTGCCCTTACTAATAATGTCTTTTTCATCTCTTTTTTCGTCAGTTATATCCCATCGACCCGTCGGTTTTTAGTTATTAAATTATTTGGGACAAAGTTATAAATAGGAAATAAAGTATGTTTGCTATATTGTCACGAATATTTTGACAGGTCATTTCAATTTGTTTGACAGATTGTCAAATATCTTTTGACAGTTTCTTTTCTACCATATAATCGGAATAGCATTTAAAGAAGTCGTAATCAAGTGCATCACAGATTTTTAGCAGTTGGTCTGTGTATATGAAACTGCGGCTGAGCAGGTAATACATATTTTGCCGTGTGCATCCTATCTGTTTTGACAGCCATCGCGTACTCCGTCCCTGTCGTGCAAGTTCAGCCTTGATAAGATTTCCGATATGTGGTGCTTCGCGTGTGTCCATTGCCTTTGGTTTTGCAACATAAAAAAGCGTGGAATCAATTTATCGTCTGAACTCCGGGTTACCACGCCCACTCACCAAACAAATATTCCACGCCGTGCTGTACACGACATTTCGGAAACTTATTCTTGGTGAGTGTCCTCGCATCGAGAACTTTTGTGGTAAATTGAGTTCAAGAATCGTTTCTGTCCGCTATTTATATGTCAATATGTTCTTTACTGTCTATTACATTTCCGTTATTTATGTTTTGAATGGCAAAAGTAAGGAAAAGTTTTTAATGATTTAGTGCAATTATGACAAATGGATTATAAACACCTGTAAGTTAACTATGTTATTGATTTCTACAAAAACATCACATAGTATATTGGCATATAAGTGATTCCATTTTCTCTATTTTCCGTTCAAATATTGCACAAATCTCTGGCATTTATCTAAGATACATATTCTCAACGAATTAGCAAAACAGAAACTGCGTTTTCCTATATTTCCAAGGTATAAAAAACTGCGTTTTCCCATAAAAATCGCTCTCAAAAAACTGCATTTTCCTATTGTTGAGTATAACCTCGGAGAGGTTACATATATATAGAAAACAACGTTTTCGTTTTGGAGCGCTGGCGCATGTTTTTGTCTGGTTGGCGAGCCTGTCGAACCACAAAAACTGTGACAGCGCATAATTTCGTGGACAAATAAAAAGACAAAAAAAAAGGACGACAATTTCTGCCGCCCCTATGTAAAAATGTTAAAAATAGAATCCTTATCCGAGGAAGCTCAACAGCAGACCTGCTGCGATTGCCGAGCCTAATACGCCAGCAACATTCGGTCCCATTGCATGCATGAGGAGGAAGTTGCTTGGGTTTTCCTTCTGACCTACGGTCTGCGAAACGCGGGCTGCCATTGGCACTGCCGAAACGCCTGCCGAACCGATAAGCGGATTGATTTTTTCCTTGAGGAAAAGGTTCATGAACTTTGCCATCAATACGCCACCTGCAGTACTGAAGCTAAATGCTACAACACCGATGATAACGATTTCGATGGTCTTGAGAGTAAGGAACGAACCTGCTACTGCAGTTGCACCAACCGAAATTCCGAGGAATACGGTTACAATGTTCATAAGTTCGTTCTGTACGGTCTTGCTAAGTCTTTCGGTTACACCGCATTCCTTAAGCAAGTTTCCGAACATCAAGCAGCCGATAAGAGATGCTGCCGACGGAACTATAAGAACTGCAATCATAGTAATTACAATCGGGAAAACGATTTTTTCCTTCTTGCTTACATCCCTGAGCTGCTTCATTGTAATCTGGCGTTCCTTCTTGGTTGTGAGAGCCTTCATGATAGGCGGCTGGATTACAGGAATCAATGCCATGTAGGAGTAAGCAGCGATTGCGATAGGACCGAGCAAATCCGGAGCTAGCTTCGAGGTGAGGAAGATTGCGGTAGGACCGTCGGCACCACCGATGATACCTATTGAACCAGCCTCGTTTGGTGCGAAACCTATTGCTACTGCGCAGAGGAAGGTAATGAAGATACCGAACTGAGCTGCAGCACCGAGCAGAAGGCTTTTCGGGTTTGCAATCAGCGGACCGAAATCAGTCATTGCGCCTATACCTATAAATATTAAGCACGGGTAAAGTCCCAACTTAACGCCCATATAGATGATGTCCAACATACCGCCTTCCTTCAGAATTGTGCCGTAGCTGTGGTAAGCAGGGCTATTCTCGTCGAGGAAGTTCGACCAAAGTTCGCTGTGGTACATTTCTGCGCCTGGCAGGTTCGACAACAGCATACCGAATGCTATCGGGAGTAGAAGAAGCGGTTCGTACTGCTTTGCAATTGCAAGATAAATGAGCAGGCAGCTGATAAGCAACATGATGATAGCCTTCCAGTTTTCGCCCAAACCTGCAATACCGCTGGTCTTGCAGAACTTTACGATTTTTCCCCAGGCCGAATCATCGGTTTCCTGCGGTTCTACATTCGCATTATTGCATTCGGCAGTGTTAGAATCTACATTTACTTTTACAGCGTTTTCACCGTCGCCAAGATTGCCAATCTGAATAGTAATGCCATTGAGCAATTCGGCAATCTCCTCTTCGCTCATATCATTACCTTCAATAACTTTAGTATAAGTATAGCAATTTGACTTTACTGTGTCGCCGCCAATCATTACTGTAACACCTGCCTGTCCGTCAGTCTTGCTGACCGTAGCTCCCGTAGTTGCTTCTACCTTCTGATTTTCGCCATCGGTTTTGTCCTGTGCGAAAATATTTGGAGAAGCCAGCATTGAAATCAGGAATACGAACCCGACAAGCAGACTTTTCTTTAAAATATCCATAATCATACTTTTTTAGGTTCGTTATTCGATTTCAACAAGTGCATCGCCGAGGGCAACAGTTCTTCCGACCTCAACATAAACAGCCTTTACAGTACCGTCCTTTTCTGCCATAATGTTGTTTTCCATCTTCATGGCTTCCATTACGAGCAGAGTGTCGCCACGCTTAACAGCCTGACCTGCCGATACCAAAATCTTAACTACATTGCCTGGCAACGGAGCCTTTATTGCCGATGCCGATGCTGCTGTAGCAGGTGCTGCTGGCTTCGGAGCCGATGCTGCTGCAGGCTTTGGTGTCGGCTTGGCAACCTTTGCTATCTGCGGTTCCTTTTCCTTCTCTATTTCTACTGTGTACGACTTGTCGTTGACCTTTACATTTGCAATGGTGTCGTTTACATCAACTTCGACAGCGTACTTTTTACCTTCTATTGTAAGATTGTACTTTTTCATTTCCTTAATTATTTAACCACGGGGAATAAACCTGTGATACATTCTTGATTGTTAATACATTGGATTCTTTGTCGTGTTCGCCGCCGAAATACAAGTGCAGAGCGACAGCGATTGCTGCATAGTCGGCATCGTCAACTTTTCCGCTGGCTTTGGCTTCGGCAGCAGGCTTCGGTGCTTCCACCTTTGCTTCCTGCTTCTTGCCCTTCTTGGCAATAACGCCGAAAAGCGTCATTACTATCACGAAGAAAGCCATAATGAGCAAAACTATGCAGAAACATATTCCTACCAATGCCCAAGTGTCGTTCCAGCCCCAGTTTTCTGCGTTGACTGCTAATAACATATTACTCATGACAATACGGTTTATAGAGGAATATTATTATGTTTCTTGTT
>CAJOEG010000072.1:0-5320 GCA_905233405.1 uncultured Bacteroidales bacterium
ATATTCACTCATTGCTAACCCTCCGAAAACATAAAGTCACCACCAAGAATCTCGTCGGCAAGTTCAGCGAAACTGTCGTTACCCATCGACCTCTGCTCGTAAACGTTCTTAGCCCAAATCTCGACCTTGCCTTCTTGTCCTGCGAAAACAAGTTCCTTCTCGCCGCCAATGTAGTCGAGCAAAGTTTTCGGAATAAGGAAACGGCTGTTGTTGTCGAGATAAACCTCGGCAGTACCGCGATAAAACTCGCGAAGGAATTCAGCGTGCTTGCGGTTGAAAGGATTCAATCTTTTCTTCAGCAAACCAGTCTGACGGTTCCATTCGCTCATCGGGTAGAGAACCAAGCACTTTTCGTAAATATCACGCTTGAGGACGAAAGCAGCCGACTGCTCCTCATCGGGAACCTGTCGCTTCAACTGCGAGGGGAAGATAACCCTGCATTTGCTGTCTAATTTGCTGTTGTATTCTCCTACAAACATAATATACCTTTTCAAAATCCGACGCAAAATTAATCATTATTTCCCACTTTAAAACATCTTCGCCCACTATTCCCCACCATTGTTAATAAATATCGGTGATTTTTTAAATTAAATAATTTATAATCAAAGAGCTATAAAAACAAGCAAGTTATTAACTTTCGCTAAAATTGAAAAAACAGCGAAGTATTCAATCATGAATTTGTTTCAATGTCTGACTGTGTTTTTTTATATTGTACTAACAAATTTTCCATACCTTTGCGTCAAAAGCAAAAAACATGACCGAAAGCAAACCGATGCAAGTTGACGTTGCCGAAATTATACGTGCAAAAAGTCCGAAGTTGGCAAAGAAAATGCCTCGCTTCGTCGTCAATTTGCTACGTCGGTTGGTTCACGAAAAAGATGTAAACGAGATACTTGCAAAAGCAAATGGTGCAACTGGCATCGATTTCGTAAACATTGGCGTTGAATGTCTTGAACTGAAACGTCAGGTCAGCGGAATGGAAAACGTTCCCTCCGAAGGTCGCTTCATCTTCGTCGCCAACCATCCGCTTGGCGGACTCGAAAGCCTGGTGATGATGCAGACAATCGACGAAAAATTCAGCGAATTTATGTTCGTGGTAAACGACTTGCTGATGGCATTGGAACCTCTGCGACCTGTTTTCATACCGATAAACAAGGTCGGCAAGCAGTCGCGCACAAACGCTGAACAACTCAACGAACTATACGCTTCCGACAAGCAAGTGCTATATTTTCCTGCAGGGCTTTGCTCGCGAAAAATCAAAGGCGAAATCGTTGACTTGCCTTGGCAGAAGAACTTCATTGTCAAGGCTGTAGAATACCAACGCGACATAATACCTATTTATATTGGCGGACGAAACTCGAACTTTTTCTACCGACTTGCCAACTGGCGCAAACGACTGAAAATCAAATTCAACATCGAGATGCTCTTCCTTGTGGACGAAATGTTCAAGCAACGCGGACAGACCATAACACTAACAATTGGGAAACCAATACCCTACGCCACATTCGATAAATCAAAAACACCAATGGAATGGGCGGAATGGGTAAAAAAAGAAACCTATAAAATGAATAATGGATAATGGATAATTGACAATGGACAATTTGTGGCGCCGTGGCGTGTGTGGCGACGCGCCGTGGCACGTCGCTACAAATCAAATCATCAAATTATCGAATCATTCAAATCGTTCCCATGACCGACATCTTCACCACCGAGAAACGTTCCGACATAATGTCGAAAATCAGGTCGAAAGGCACAAAGCCTGAGATAAAACTTCGCAAGGCTCTGTTTGCCCGTGGTTTCCGCTACCGCACCAACGACAAGCGTCTGCCTGGCACTCCCGACATCGTGTTGCCAAAATATGGCACTGTGATTTTCGTAAACGGATGTTTCTGGCACCATCACCCCGACTGCAAGATTGCGACCACGCCGAAATCAAACACCGAATTCTGGCAGAACAAGATAAAACGCAACCGTCAGCGCGACTTGGAAAACTACTGGAAATTAGGAGAGTTAGGATGGGAAGTCATTGTTGTGTGGGAATGCGAACTTAGTCACGCACATGATGCCGACGCCGTTGCCGACAAACTTGCCGAGCGTCTGCACAGAAAACTACATCCACAGCCACGGCCCTACGAAATTCCAGAAGAATCGGAAATCGGAATTGCCGCCGAAAATCCAGCGGAATACGGAAAATGAACAGCGAACAATCCCATTGTCCTTACTCAAATGTAACGCTATAATCAACGACCACTATCAAACCGCCGAATTCCTCATTGTAGTAATAACGGGTAAATTCGCCCTCGCCAAACAGCCTCGGGAGCATTTTCTTACATAGGTCTTCGGTGTTATATACAGTGTCGGTGGTTATAAGGCCATCTTCCACCCTGATAAAGCGCGGATTTGCTTGCCCTGCATCTGTTTTTGCTATGTCTTCAGTGTCGAACACAATCTTGCTGAAGCAGTCGAGACCATTTTCCATGATATACGAAGCGGCAGCTTCTTCTTTGTCGGCAGAAATTACAAGGTATATCGGTGCGTGTTCAACAATGTCCTTATTAGCTAACAGCGAATCAATAACCATCTTGTCTCCATCAGAAATTTCGTCCTTGCAATAAAAGGCAAGCACCTTATATAGGCGATCGGTAATCTCGTTCTTCGAATTCACCAACCTGATAAGCGGACTATTTTCTGCAGCATACTTGGCCTCGTATTCTTCGCGTTCCTGATGTTTCTTTTCCAGGTCGGCACGGCAAGAATCGATGTACTCCTTGTAATCTCGGTCGGTCTTTGTCAGCTTCAAGTAGTTCACATTTACTATGGAATCGTTGACCGGTTCAATGTTGACCAGTATTCTGCCATTCGAGAACCACGGCCACGCAGCATTGTATATTTCGCCCAAATAGTTCAAATCCTTATCGGTCAGGACAAGCGTGTGAAGTGCTTCGCCATAGTATTGTGAATCGTAGCTTATGCCGCCCCAATATACGTCGTTAGTCATGTCATAGTCGAGATTTACCTGCACCTCATTATTCTCGTTGTAAGGATTTATCTCTGTCCAGAGCTTCTCGTTGCCAGAAGCTAGTTGAAGATTAAATGTCTTATTGACCTCTGAAGGCTTCGTAGCTTCTGCCGGCTCATCAACATCCGATATTTTCTTGCCCGTTTCCAAATCGTAGTACTGCTCTTTGTCATTGGCGAGAAACACAAGCACATCCTTGCCACCGGCATCCAAAAGGTCCACAGGAAGCGTTCTATCTACACTTCCTCCTCTATCTTCTGCGTTTACTAAAACTTCTTGAGTCTTATACACTTCCAGTTCATAAACTGCAGGTTCAGACTTCGTGTTACGGTTGCACGAAATCAAAGTCGCCATTGCTGCGACAATCATAAATAACATTGCTGATTTTCTCATATACATATCTCCTTATATTTATTTGCTAATTAAATCCTTGCATCCGCTCCAAAACAAAATCTCATCAGAAATTTTTTCTCCTTTCCTTATTTTCGCTTCGTAGCAGTCGCAAACCGAATTTGGCTTTTGCGGACATTTTTTCTTCAGTTTCTTCAAAACCCTGACAATTTCGTTCAGTTGTTTCTTGTCGTCAACAGCAGGTAAGGTCCACTCGATAATTTCGTAGGTGGAAAAATAAATTTCATCGTTAAGAGCTCGTTTCATTTCCGCAATCCTAGCCTTAACAATATCATAGTTGCTTTGCTTTTCATTCTGGCAATAGGAAATCATACTGCTAAAAAGAAAAGCTAACACAAACAGGCATATTATTGTAAATCGTTTCATATCAATAAATTATATGATCTAACAAAATCTCCACTTGTCTGCCTTTCCTTTTTTCTCCAAAGCGCAGAACCTTCTCCGGAATGATTAAACCTCAATTAACTATCAATATATCTGCGGCAAAGATAAACAATATCTTTTAATATTTTAACGAAATGAGAAAAATTTTATTGTGGGTAATTGAAAATTATTTTTGTCCGCCAAATTATGCGTTGTCACAATTTTTGTTTTGCTTGCTTCGACTTCGCTCAGCACGAGCCGCGACAAAAATATGCGCCAACGCTACATAACACATTCTTTATCCTATATATATGTAACCTCTCCGAGGTTATTATGTTTCTTCAAGACCAAGCCCCTAATACGGATGTTATTTTAATGTGTTGATATAACGTTGTTTACAAAAACTTTTAGCGGGCAACAAATTATAAACAACATACAAACAAAAACGAGATTTCAGATTCTGCACTTCGACTACGCTCAGTGTGCAGTTTAGAATCAGAAATCCCGTTTTGGTATCTAGTAAATATCTTTTTCTACAGCGCAGCAATCAGATTGTTGATTCGCTTCAAGGTTTCGGCCTTACCGATGACTTCAATCATGTCGAATACACTCGGGCCCTTGCCCTCGCCGACAATAGCCAGACGGAACGGCGACATAACCTTGCCGAATCCCCATTCGTTGCCTTCTATCCAAGCCTTTACTGCACCTTCGGTAGTTTCGGGCTTGAAATCGGGGCACTTGTCCAGAATGTTAACCAATTCCTTGAGAACTTCGGCAGTATCTTCCTTGCAGGCTTTCTTCTTGAACTTCTCGTCGAACTGGGTCGGAGTCTCAAAGAAGAAGCGAGTTTCGTCCCACATTTCATGGATGAACGAAATACGTTCCTTCATAAGTTCGCAGATGCGTACTATGTCGAAGTTCGAGTAGTCGATGCCACGAGCGTCTAAGTCCTTGCGGAAAAGTTCTGCAACTTCCTCTGCCGACTTCTTCATTATGTACTGGTGGTTGAACCACTTTGTCTTGTCGGGGTCGAAACGGCTTCCGCTCTTGCCAACGCGCTCGATTGTGAATTCCTTGATAAGTTCGTCCATCGAGAAGATTTCCTGCTCGGTGCCAGGATTCCAGCCCAAAAGTGCCAGCATATTGATGAAAGCCTCGGGGAAATATCCGTCCTCGCGGTATCCCTTGCACATTTCGCCGTTGTTGTTGAACTGCATCGGGAAAACAGGGAAACCGAGCTGGTCGCCGTCGCGCTTGCTGAGCTTGCCCTTTCCGCTAGGCTTGAGGATAAGCGGCAAGTGTGCGAACTTAGGATGTTCCCAGCCAAATGCTTCGTACAACAATATATGCAGCGGCAACGATGGCAACCATTCCTCGCCACGGATGACATGTGTTATTTCCATCAGGTGGTCATCTACGATGTTTGCAAGGTGATAGGTTGGCAAGCCGTCGGTCTTCATCAGCACCTTGTCGTCCATTTCCTTTGTGTTGAATGTAATGTCGCCACGGATTTCGTCGTGGGTTTCG
>CAJOEG010000072.1:5330-12527 GCA_905233405.1 uncultured Bacteroidales bacterium
TTTGAAGCGCAGAACGTATGGAGTGCCGTTTTTCAGCAGTTCGTCAACTTCTTCCTTGCTAAGCGAAAGGCTGTTGCGCAGGCTCATGCGAGTGGAGAAGTTGTAGATGAAGGTTTTGCCTTCCTTTTCGGCTGCAGCACGGAGTTCGTTCAGTTCCTCTGGAGTATCGAAAGCCATATATACGCTACCGTTGTCGATGAGTATCTGCGCATATTTTGCATAAATGTCCTTGCGGTCGCTCTGGCGGTACGGACCGTATTTTCCGCCTTCGCGGATACCTTCGTCGAATTTTATGCCGCACCATTCGAGCGAATTCATAATGTATTCCTCGGCACCCTCGACGTAGCGTGTCTGGTCGGTGTCTTCGATTCGGAGAATCATCTGTCCGCCATTGTGACGGGCAAACAGATAGTTGTACAATGCGGTTCTAACGCCGCCTATGTGAAGCGGTCCCGTAGGACTAGGTGCAAATCTTACCCTTACCATAATTTTTTAATTTTTTTGTGGCACAAAAATACAATATTATTTACGAATTACGATTTACGATTTTTAGATTGATTTTGGATTGGGATGAATGTATTTTTCTAGTCTTTTAATTTTGGCAATACATCCATTCTTTCGTGCAGAATTCTAATCACCAGCAAATCTCCATTATCTTCTTTTTTGTAGAAAATGAGATGTTTTCTATAATGATGGCAAAACAACCCTTTTTTTACTTCTGAATATTCCTTGTCGACAAGAAATATATTGTTTGCAATATGACCTATTTCGACAATCAATTCGCCATAATATAAATCGGCTTGCTGCTCCGACCATACACTGGCAGTATATTCCCAAATGGAATCCAAATCGCTAACAGCCCTATTTGTTAAATGCCATTTAGCCATTATGTCTTTTTGATTTTAATTCTTTCAAGTGCTTTGTCGCATCAAAATCAATTGCGACACCACTATTTTCTCCTTCGGAGATTGCAATCTTCAAGTTTTGCAAGCGTTTCTCATTTTCCTCCAAAAGCCTTAATCCAGCGCGTATTACCTCACTTGCATTGTTGTATCTGCCACTCTGTACAGTATTGCTTACAAAATTCTCAAAATAATCGCCTAAAGCTACCGATGTTGTTTTCATAGTGAAAATATTTATTCTGCAAAGTTACCAAATATTGGTAATATTGCAAGCGTTATTTTGATTTTATTTTAGATTTAGACTAAAAAAAAACAGAAGCCACCAGAAAATCCAGTGGCTTCCATACCATAATACTCTACCTCATTACGTTTACGGTACCTTTCCGCGTCTGGCTGTTGCCATAATGGTCAACTGTCTTGATAATCCAATAGTACACGCCAGCCTCTACGGCAGTTCCCACATTGTTTACCTTGCCATTCCATTGTAAAGCCGGGTCGGTCGAAGTAAACACCACATCTCCCCTCGAATTTGTAATACCAAAACTATATGTTTTAAAATCCATATCTTCACCTATAGGACCGAATGTCGAATTTACTCCTTCCGAATCGGGAGTAAAGGCATTCGGAACATAAAATACATGCGAAATGACTACTTTAACCGACTTTGTAGCTTCTGCCGAACATTCACCATCGGTCAAAACCAATTTTACAGGATAGTCGCCACTGCGGACAAATTCATAATCAACCGACTTGTCGGCAAACGACTTACCGTCAATTTCCCACTTGTACGACATATTGAGAGTCCTGCCTGTGTAGAATGTGTAGTTGTTGTCGGTTGAACGCCACGAAAAATCGGCAACTGGAGTTTCTCCAATCGCAATTGCATCAAGATTGACCTTCTTAAGCAATCTTCCGCCACGGTACAACGATGCCGACGGCATATAGGTTCCTCTCTTGCGATATTCACAGGTTGCATTGCTGCCGTTGCCCTGCTTTCCGTTGCCAAAATCCCACACAACTTCGCAGTCGGCCTCAACACCAACAGCCACAAACTTTGCCGTAGCGGGAGTGCAATGCCTGTCGCACGAAACCGAGAACGATGGTTCTGTAACGACTTTCGGGCTTTGCTTAGGCTGGTTGTCCTGAGTGTTAGATGCAACATCTTGCTTTTCGTTGCTAACCGCTGGTTGTTCTGTCTGCTTTGCAGGTTCGGATTCTACCTTCGATTCTGCAATTTCCGTGTTTGGGGTCTCAGCAATTTCGGTAGCAGTTGCGGTTTGCTTGGATTCTGAAATTTCTGCATTTGGCATAGAGGTCTGGTCGGGAACAGAAACAGCAGTTGCATCGTCAGTGCTTTCATGCACGGTATTTGCAATTTCGGCTTTTGCAATAGGTTCATCGATTGAAGGTTTTTCGTCACTATTCCACAGCACAGCCACAAGCACACCGGCAACAACCAATGCACCAGCAGCTCCGCCGACAATAAACTTGCCGAACCTCTGCCAGAAAGTCGGCTTTGGCAGACGCTTTTCGAGCTGTGCCCAGCCGTTGGGGTTGAATTCACCCTCGTATTCGGATAATATTTTCTTTAAATTACTCATCTTCGCCATATTTATTTATAAACATCTGTTTCAGTCTCATTTTTGCCTTTGCGAGGTTCGACTTCGATGTTCCCACCGAAATGCCCAACCGTTCAGCAATTTCCGTATGCGAAAGTTCCTCCACTACATACATATTGAACACCGTCCTATAGACTGGCGACAGTTCTTGCAGAAGTTCCACTATTCGACTGGCATTCTGCTCCTTTGCCGCAATCCTTTCCAATTCTTCGCTGCTATCATTGTCGTCTTCGATTTGCATTTCGTCCATATCGGAATACTGGAATTTTGACTTTTTCCGCAGCGAGTCAATCAGATTGTTGACAATAATTCGCTTTATCCACGCTACCAAAGAACCTGTAGGCTGATAACTTCCAATCTTGTCGAACACTTTTATGTATCCTTCCTGCACGTAGTCCATCGCCTCTTCGTAGTCGGACGAATACCGCAGACACGTACCAAGCATTTTTGTAAAAGTCTGTTTGTAAAGAATCTGCTGATATTCACGGTCGTTCTTTACGCAGCCTTCCACGATTGCCATCGCATCATTGACGTTGTATATGTCCAACTTTTCCTTTCGCATACACCTCCCTAACGAATAATTTTTAAAATGGTTGCCTACTTGAAGCGAATTTTTTTTGCAAGTTCCAAAAAATAGTCGTTCGACCAGAAATCCAACTCGCGCGGATTACGCACAAATCGCTCAACATCTTGCTTGACGAGGCTGATGCTCGTTGATGACAAACGCTCATTTAGCAATGCGATAAACTCTTCTTTATCAAGCGATTTTCCATTGAATTCCTTTATTCTTTCGTGTAGATGATTATAATCTAGTTCAATGCCATTTCGCACATACCATTCGAAATCGTACCAGTCGCGCCCCTTTACCCTTGTCTTCCAATTACGGAAAACAAGTGCGTGCATTTTTCCTGCATATAGGCATGGCAACGAAACACACCTTACATTAAACGCATACGGAGCCATTACCTGCTTCTGCTCGGTGTCGAAGCGAAGTGGCGGGTCGGTATCAAGCTCAATCTTGATTTTTATTTGCTTCTCGGTGCGAAAAGCCATATTGTATATTTCGGTATTGTCCTTCAGAAATGCCGATTCAATCTTTCCGAAAGTTTTCTTGTCGCGCTTTGTTATGTCAACTTCCCTGCCCGTAATCTTAAACTCCTCGACAATGCTAGGAAAATATTCTTCCAAATGTACATTAGGATTCTTCTCAACAAGAGAAAAATCCATATCTTCGGAAAATCTTCTCAGTCCGTGAAAAATTCTAAGGCATGTACCACCATAAAATGCTGCGTGGGCAAAAAATCCGCCTCGTTGCAATCCTGCAAGCACAATCTGCTGCATAACTTCGTGCTGAGCATTAAGCTTTTCCACTGGATTTTGTGGTGCATACTGAGCAACCATCTCGTCAAACAAAGTCATCGTTCAATAATTTTTAATAAGTTGGCAAATAATGTTGACTTAATTCCGCAAGCGGCACAATCGCGGATTATTTTTGCATCGAAACCACGGATTTCATCAATGTCAATTCGCAAATCCTCTTCGAGTGCCACTTCAAGTCCCGAAATCGACCTCAGTGGCAGTCCGTTCAAGTGCAAAAGGGTGTCGCACAGAGCCTTTTCCTGAGTTGCAATCATATAGCGCACACCATTTTCAACTTCGGTAGTCACACCTATAGGAAACCAGTCCGCCGACACACAACGGTACGAAAAACGACCCAGTGAATTTTCAAAAGTCCGTGTATGGCGTGTAGTAACCGACGTAACAGTATATACGGCTTCGGGGATAAGTCCATAGTGTCGCAAGGCATATTCGAGCGAAACATACGACGGTCCATAAATATGGTTGGCAACAAGTCCCAACGAAATATTTTTCCCCGTGTCTTCCGGAGAAACCATATACAAGCCTCTTTTCAGGCTAATCAGTTCGCCATTCTTTTCAGCAAGCTGAACTTTCATTGCTGGAGAAGAGTATCCGCCTAATATGTCGTTTAGCGTTGCACTGCTTACAGGCACATTCCCAAACTGCTTTAATAAATTACTTGACATCCTTAATTTTTTTGTTGCAAAGATAATCAAATATGTAATATCCCGTACAGAAAATAAACAAAAAATTTATCTACTGTTCCAAATATGACATTTAGTCTGGAAAAATGAATGGTAATTTTTTTCAAACTAAATGGATTTCTATTCCATTTTCTTTTGAAAATTTTGCTAATAATTTAACGATTTTACACAACACAAAGCTTTGCGCCTACAGATTATCTAATTATACATTGTTAACTTACGGACGACATATTTTTAGGACGTTGCTCGCTAAGGTTCTACAGATTATCAATTGTCAATTATTCATTGTCAATTCTAAAATCGTACTTCGTAAATCGTAAATAAACTTTATTTTTGCAAAAATTTTGAACCTATGACAGACAACAAGACAAAAACCAACTACGGTGCCCTGTCGATACTTATAATAGTATTCTTCTTTTGGGGCTTTATGGCAGCAGGAAACAGCATTTTCATTCCGTTCTGCAAGCATTATTTCAACTTGGACCAGTTCCAGAGCCAGCTTATCGACTTTGCATTCTACCTTGCATATTATGTCGGAGCATTGATACTTTTCGCTTACTCGGTGGTCAGGCGCAACGACTTCATTGCACGGTTTGGCTACAAGAAATCCATCGTGTTCGGACTGCTATTTTCGGCGGTGGGTGCAGCAGCTATGATTGTCGCTGTTGGTGCAAACAGTTTTATGGGAATGCTCATCGGTTTGTTTGTCGTGGCACTCGGATTCTCGTTGCAACAGACGGCAGGAAACCCGTTTGCAATAACCCTTGGTCCACCGGCAACTGGTGCTTCACGAATTAACCTCTGCGGAGGTCTCAACTCGTTCGGTACCGCTATTGGTCCAATTATCGTGGCATTGCTTCTTTTCGGAACAACCGCAGCAGTTAGCGACGAGGAAATCGCAAACCTCGAAATCAGCAAGGCCGAAATACTTTATGCCGGCGTTGGCGTTCTGTTCCTCATAGCAGCAGCAATTTTCTTCTTCTCGAAGAAATTACCAAACGACACCTCAACCGAAAAGACCGAAAAGACAAGCAAGGCTCTTGTTGCACTTACGATAATGACAGTTCTTCTCGTAGCAATGTTCATACCTGTATTTATGAGTTATCGCGAAAGTTTCGCCGATATGGAAAATGTGGAGATTTTCCGCGTGATATTCCTGATGGCGGCACTTGTAATTGTTTTTGTAACATTGCTTTCAGTAAACGGAATGGCAAATAAGAAACCCGAAGGCTGGGGCGCAATGAAATATCCGCAATTGGTATTCGGTATGCTTGCAATATTCGTTTATGTAGGCGTTGAAGTTTCGACAGTAAGTAATTTCGGTGAGTTGTTGCAAAAGCCAGACTTCGGCGGATTTGCAGCCAACGAAGTTGCACCTTTCATCTCGATGTACTGGGGAAGCCTTATGATTGGTCGCTGGACAGGTGCCGTTGCCGCCTTCGACTTCAAATCTACGACAAAAAAGATTCTTACAATAGTGGTTCCGCTGGTGGCATTCGGCGTAGTTTTGGGCGTAAACGCAATCTCACAATATAGCATTGTGGTTCTGCTTCCATACATCGCACTTATAGCAATACAGATTGCAGCATTCTTCTTCACAAAGAACAAACCAGCACGCACCTTGTTTATTTTCGCAGTGCTTGCCGTCTGCATGATGCTGATAGGAATTTGCACCGAAGGAATGGTTTCGGTATATGCAATTATGGCAGGCGGATTGTTCTGCTCCATAATGTGGTCGTCGATTTTCAACCTTGCACTGGCAGGACTTGGCAAATACACAACTCAAGGCTCAGCATTCCTCGTGATGATGATTCTCGGTGGCGCAGTAATTCCTCCTATCCAAGGCAAACTGGCCGACTATATGCAGACGCTTTCATCGAACGAAGGCTTCGGAATACACTATTCGTACGTGATTCCAGTTCTTTGCTTTGCATTCCTGGCATTCTTTGCAATGTATGTGAAGAAGATTTTGAAAAAGCAGGGAATTGACTACGACAGCGAAGTGTAGGAAATTGTTTATGAGTTTCTATGCCTACGGCGTTTGATGGGCTTTGCCCGTTTGATGGTTTCTAGGTTGGGGCTAACAGGCCAGAAGTCTAACAGTCCCGCTGTCTAACGGTCTTGCAGACTGCAGGACAGGTCTTCCTCTAGACTTTTAGCCTTCTCGTCTTTGAGCCTTTAGCCCTTAATGTTTCTATGGCTGCGCCAGTTTATGAGTTTCAATGGCTGCGCCGTTTCTAGGTTTGAATGTTCATAAGTTTATGCCGTTCAACCCATCTCACCACCTCAAACCATCTCAAACCATCTCAAACAACATCAAACCACCTCAAACAATTTCAAACAATCGTAAATACAAAATCGTAATTCGTACTTCGTAAATTGTAAATAATCATTATATTTGCCCTCGTAAATTTTATGATATAAATAAAAAGGCGTTTTTCAGCTTTATTGCAAAACGAAGCTCTCTTTTTTATGTGTGAATTGTGAATTGCCGTTTTGGGGCTTACGGCTGGAAAAAGTCGGTTGCTAATGAAAAGATTTTTAACGTTATCAATATTATTATGCTGCTTTGCTTATGCAAAGGCCGAGCGTGTTTCGTACAAGGATGCCGAG
>CAJOEG010000073.1 GCA_905233405.1 uncultured Bacteroidales bacterium
TTATCCGCGCACTGAAGGAGCAGAATCTTGTTGACGAAAGCCTGCATGTTGTGTGCAACGGATTCAAGATCCCTGCATACATCGAGAACATTGCCCGACTGATGAACGAAGGCTTCAAGAACGTCATTCCAATCCTCGACAACCCAAACGAACTAAAAGGTTTACTTGAAAACGTGGAAGGCGATTTCAACGTGGGAATACGTATTGCAGCCGAAGAGGAACCTAAGTTCGAGTTCTACACTTCGCGACTTGGAATAGGCTACAAGAACATAATGCAGTTCTATCACGAAGCAATTGAAAACAATCCGCGGGTAAAGCTGAAGATGCTTCATTTCTTCATCAATACGGGAATTAAGGACACCGCATACTATTGGAACGAGTTAAACAAATGTATCAACGTCTATTGTGACCTAAAGAAGATTTGTCCCGACCTCGATTCTCTCGACATAGGCGGCGGATTCCCAATCAAGAACAGCCTTAACTTCGACTATGACTACGAATATATGGCCGAGGAGATTGTAAACCAGATAAAGATGATATGCACTGCTGCAAAAGTCCAAGAACCAGATATTTACACAGAATTTGGCTCGTTTACTGTCGGCGAAAGCGGCGGCGCAATATATTCGGTTGTTGACCAGAAGCAGCAGAACGACCGCGAAAAGTGGAATATGATTGACTCATCGTTCATTACAACTTTGCCTGATTCGTGGGCTATCAACAAAAGGTTTGTAATGTTGCCGCTCAACCGCTGGGACTGTCAGTACGAGCGTGTTTTCCTTGGTGGACTTACCTGCGACAGCGACGACTACTACAACTCCGAACAGCACGTCAATGCAATCTACTTGCCCGAATTCGACCCCAACGAAACGCTTTACATCGGATTCTTCAACACTGGAGCATATCAGGAAGCAATAGGTGGTTTTGGTGGAATACAGCACTGCCTGATTCCTGCGCCCAAACACGTACTGATAAACCGCGACGAAGACGGAAAGATTACTACGCGTCTATACTCAAAGGAACAAAGTTATAAGTCGATGCTGAAGACGTTGGGATATTACTAAACATAACTCTACGATATATATCTATCGCCAATTATCTTGAGGCTTCCTCTTCCACATACGGATTCTTCACTATAAACTTTATAGTGTCGGTCACTTCGCAACTTGTGCCAAGTATTCCAAGTCCGTTCTTTACGTTGTTTTTTACAAGGGTTGGTTCGGCAAACGGATTACCATCGTTTTCGTTATATAAGTCGTACGATTTCTCGTACTGGTAGTAGTCCTTGTTTACAACCTGCAGATGAACGATAATATTGTATTCATATTCTCGGTAGAATGGGAGATTTTCAATGCCATTGCTTTGATTTCCAGTAGTATCTTCAATAGAATTATAATATGACATATCATAAAAGATACCATACAAGTCCCTGTAGTCGTATGCGTTGAACTTTACCGTATAGTTGCCTCCGCCAATGATTTCATCGGATAGATAAAGCGATGTGCCGGCGCTGCTACGACCTACCGACTGGTCGTTGCAATCGAGAAATAACTCGTAGGTACTGTCGAGAACCTGGTATGCAAGATAATTGTCTTCGTAAATTCCGCTTAAATAGTCTTTCATATCCTGTGGAAATTCACCAGTCATCTTTATCATATAGTAATTTTCCTGCTGTTGATTGTCGTTGAAGTTAAGGCTGATATTGTAATTGCCGTCTCCATAGTAAATGTCATCGTAGTCGCTAACCTTGGCATCGCACGAGAATCTGTTTATTGTCGTCGGGTCCAGCATTGTCGCTTCTGCCTCTATTGTCTCAAATCCATCCTTAGATATTTGGAATTTGTAGGTGTGTCCAATCTTGGGAGTATAGGCTGCGTGATAATGTCCATCGCCATCGGAAACTGGCACAACCTGTAATGGCTTGTCGTCCTCGAATATAATCACGTCGGCATCGGGAATCATTACAATCTCCTTTGAATCAAGGATGTGCATGCTGCGGCTTACCGTAAAGTTTATTTCGCTATTATTTGAAAGTACGCAGTTGAGAACCAATTTTGGCTGCTTGTACTCGAATGGAAAATCAAGCGTCTTTTCACAGGCGGCAAGCGCGATTGCAGATGCTATTATTATGTATATCAACTTTTTCATATCTTTCCTGTTTTAGAATGTCTGCGAGAATTTTATTGAAGGCATAATCGGGAATAGGCTAATCTGTTTCAAGCATCTGTTGCCACTATTGTCGTAACTGAAATACAGGTAGAACGGATTCTGACGGCAGTATGCATTATAAACGCCAAGGCTCCAGATTCTTTCTCCCAACTTGTTTTGTTTCTTGAAGTTAAAGTTAAAATCCAAGCGATGGTAGGCTGGTGCCCTGAACGAATTTCTGCCTCCATATTCGCCGATTTCGGCTCCGTTAAGTCCGTAGTAGCGTCCGTATGCAAGGGTTACTGCATTGCCAGTGCCAAAAACCCAGGTCATACCGAAGTCAAAGTTTTCGCTCTTGTTATAAATCAAGGCAATGGCTATGTCGTGACGGCGATCGTACTTGTACGGGAACTTTTCGCCGAAGTTAAGATTGTCGAACTTTCGCCACGCCCACGACAGCGTGTAGCCCACCCAGCCAGTAATTTTGCCAGTTGTCTTGCGCACAAGGAACTCTGCGCCATACGACCATCCGCGTCCCATCTCTATCTTCGATTCCCAGTTCTCTGATATGCCGAAGAAACTTGCTCCCTCCTTGTACTCAATCAGACCCTTCATGTCCTTGTAGAAGCCCTCAATGCTGAAATCCCACTTGTTTTTCAAGTTGTAGGCGAATCCAAGCGCCACCTGATGACTACGTTGCGGACGAATGGTGTCGGTAGCTGGTAACCATAGGTCGGTGGGCAAGCCTATGGTGCTGTTGGTGAGCAAATGCACATACTGTGTCATCATTGTGTAGGCCGCTTTCATCGACAGGTTTTCGGTAATTAGAAATCGTGTGGAAATTCGTGGCTCCACCGACTGGTAATATTGTTTCTTGACGATGAATCCCGAATAGTTCAACCCTACATCGGCTTTGAGCCTGCCGGTTATGGTTATGTTGTCCGAAACATAAGTATTTATTTCAGTACCGTAGATTTCGCGTGCGCCAGTTTCAATCTCAAAGCCATCGGAATTGCCTATCGCCTGCTTTATTGCCGACACTCCAGGCTTGAATACGTGGTAGGTTAACGAAGCACCAAGTTTCAATTCGTGTCTTGAGGCTGGGTAGTAGTTTAAGTCGATTTTTGCATAGTCGTTTATGCCCGAGAAGTAGTCGAACGAATATTTCTCCGATGTTTCCTTATTGACCAAATCCTCGTATGTCATATATGTGTCGAACTTGTAGTTGGAGTAGATGAGCGTCACGTTGGAGAACAACTTCTGGTCGAACACGTGGTTCCATCGCAACGAAGTGGTAATGTTTCCCCAGTACAAGCCCATATCGCTCTTTTCATTGTAGAGGGTGTCGTAGTAGAACCATTCTTCTTCGTTCTTTATGTATGCCTTGTCGCGACCGAAATATCCGCTTAGGAAAAGTCTGTCCTTGTCGCTGAATTTGTGGTTAACTTTAAGGTTGGCATCGTAGAAGAAATATCCGGCCCTCAACTTTTCGCCACCTCCTGCCGCCTTGTTTATCAACGCAATTACAGGTGCTGCCAGCACATCTATATATGTGCGTCTTGCACTCAGAATAAACGACGTATGGTCTTTCCATATAGGACCTTCGACCATAAACTTTGCTGCGATTGAACCGATTGAAAATTCTCCACCGTATTTCTTGTCGTTACCTTCCTTGAGCCTTATGTCGATTACCGACGAAAGACGTCCGCTGTATTGTGCCGGGAATCCGCCTTTTATAAGGTTGATGCTTGAAATTGCATCGGGGTTGAACACCGAGAAGAATCCGAAAAGGTGGTTGGCGTTGTAAACGGGTACACCATCTAGCAGAATCAAGTTCTGGTCGGGACCGCCACCGCGAACATAAATGCCACTAGTTCCCTCATTGCCCGACTGTACACCAGGCATAAGTTGCAAGGTTTTCATCACATCGGTCTCACCCATAAATACCGGCAAGGTCTTCAGTTGCTCCACTGGTAGGCGCACAATGCTCATCTGTACATCCTTAACCATCTGGTCCGACTTGCTTTCAGTGATGACGACCTCACTCAGCATATTGGCGGAATTGAGTTTTATGTTTAGCCGTATATCTTGATCAATGTAGAAATTGTGACTGTATGCACCATAACCGATGTACGATACCACAAGACTAACACTGTCCTGCGGAAGTGTAAGGCTGAAAAATCCGTATTCGTTGGTTGCCACGCCCAAATGCGAGCGAGTATCATATACATTTGCTCCAAAAAGTTTCTCTCCGCTTGCCGAATCCTGCACATATCCACTTATGGTGAATTTCTGACCGAAAGCCATTGTGGAGATTAATATATTTATAATCAGTATTATATACCTAATCTTCATTCCAAAAAAAATTTTTGCAAAAATACCAATATATTCAAATGGAAGAAACGAGGAAATGGAATTATTATTGTTTCTATTTAGGAGCCGAAACAACTATATGGCAAAAAGCAAGTCTCATAAATAACAAAATATTGAAAGACAAAAAAGGGATACCATCTGGCATCCCTTCTACTTATAGATAATATGAAACCTAATTATTTCTGGTTCTTTTCCTGCTGGAGAAGTTCTTCCTTCAAAGCAGCGAGATCGGTAACGTCACCGATAGTGGTCTTTTCCATCTTGTCGGCTGTTTTTGCCTTCTTAGCTTTGTTTTCCTTTTTCTTTTCATCGTCAGCGGGCTTATTCAGGTCTTCGAAAGTTCTCGAGTGAGAAACGAAGATCTTCTTGTTTTCCTTGTTGAATTCGATAACCTTGAACGGAAGCTTTTCGTCAATCTTAGCAGGAGTACCGTCTTCCTTAATGAGGTGACGTGGAGTTGCGAAACCTTCAACACCGTAAGGCAATGCAACGATTGAACCCTTGTCGCTCATTTCAACGATAGTACCTTCGTGAATTGAATCAACTGTGAAGATAGTTTCGAATACGTCCCAAGGATTTTCTTCAATCTGCTTGTGACCGAGGCTCAAGCGACGATTTTCCTTGTCGATTTCCAATACAACAACCTCGAGTTCTGCTCCAACTGAAGTGAATTCTGACGGGTGCTTAATCTTCTTGGTCCACGAAAGGTCTGAAATGTGTACCAAACCGTCAACGCCTTCTTCGAGTTCAACGAAAACACCGAAGTTTGTGAAGTTGCGAACCTTAGCTGTGTGCTTCGAGCCAACCGGATACTTCTGTTCGATTTCTTCCCATGGATCTGGGTGAAGCTGCTTGATACCGAGAGACATCTTGCGTTCTTCGCGGTCGAGGGTGAGGATAACGGCTTCAACTTCGTCGCCAACCTTCATGAATTCCTGAGCTGAACGGAGGTGCTGCGACCACGACATTTCTGATACGTGAATCAAACCTTCTACGCCCGGAGCAATCTCGATGAATGCGCCGTAGTCAGCGATAACAACAACTTTACCTTTAACCTTGTCACCAACCTTGAGGTTCGGGTCGAGTGAATCCCACGGATGAGGAGTGAGCTGCTTGAGACCAAGGGCAATGCGCTTCTTGTCGTCGTCGAAGTCGAGGATAACAACCTGAATCTTCGAATCCAACTGAACGATTTCTTCCGGATGAGTAACGCGTCCCCATGACAAGTCGGTGATGTGGATGAGACCGTCAACACCGCCCAAGTCGATAAATACACCGTAGCTGGTGATATTCTTAACAGTACCTTCGAGTACCTGACCCTTTTCGAGCTTAGAGATAATCTGCTTCTTCTGTTCTTCGAGTTCTGCCTCGATGAGAGCCTTGTGAGAAACAACTACGTTCTTGAATTCGTCGTTGATCTTCACAACCTTGAGTTCCATAGTCTTGCCTACAAACATATCGTAGTCGCGGATTGGCTTAACGTCAATCTGTGAACCAGGCAAGAATGCTTCGATACCGAATACATCAACGATCATACCGCCCTTAGTACGGCACTTGATGTAACCCTTAACGATTTCGTCGTTGTTGCAAGCCTCGTTGACTCTATCCCACGACTTGAGCGACTGTGCCTTCTTGTGTGAGAGGAGCAACTGACCGTTTGCAGTTTCCATGCTTTCTACGAAAACTTCTACCTTGTCACCTACCTTGAGGTCGGTTTCGTAACGGAATTCAGCAGCGTTGATGACACCTTCCGACTTGTAGCCGATGTTAACTACAACTTCTCTCTTGGTGATTGCTACTACTGTTCCATCTACTACAGTGCCTTCCTGAATCTGGCTGAAGGTTTCACCGTATTTCTTTTCTAATTCTTCGCGGCTGGTGCCGTCGAATTCAGTTTCTTTTTTGCCCAGGGCATCCCAATTGAAGTCCTCGATGGGCTGAATGTTCTTTGTTGTCATTTAATTAAATACAATTAATTTGGTTAGACATTATTTATAAAAAATTTCGAGCCGCAAAAGTACAACATTTTTTTTGTAATTCAAACAAATAGCGAAAAAAATCTTTCTTGCCAGAAAAAAAATATTACCTTATTCCAAAATTGAGCTTACTTCATAGCATCACTTTTTAGCACACACCTTAACACAAAAAAAAGGTATGCGAACGCATACCTTATTATATATATAAAATGACTGTTTCTTTTTAGTGAGCAACAACGACCTTTACGGTCTTTTCTGCCTTACCATCCTTGTAGAGGCGGCATACATAGTATCCGTTTTTCCAAGTGCTGCAATTTACAGAAATGTTGCTTGCATTGTCGGATGGGATACGCTTTACAGTCTGTCCCAAAACGTTGTAGATTTCAACATAGCTGTTTTTGCCGAAGCCATTCTCTATTGTGAACGATTCGTTTGCCGGACTTGGGTAAACACTGAACGTATTTGCAACTATGCTTGAAATACCACTAGTTGTCGCATGAATGTTGAAATTTGCTTCAGGAGAACCACCACTTGGATAAATAGTCACAACAAAATCGGTTGCCGACAAAGTCGTTATATTCAAGTGTATCAATTGTTCTGCACCTGCTGCCAAACTGAATTTTGGACTGTGAGGTGGTATGCCACAATTTCCGCCTGGTTCAGTACACATTGTTGCATTGGCTTCTTGTCCAGGTGTAACATTCTCATCATTTACTCTAAGATATGCCTTTACGTTCGACAAATCTGAAGTACCATTATTCTTCACCTTGAAATAAATGTCTGTTGTTACTCCTGCTTGAACATTTATAGTAGTTCCCGTTATTTCATCACCTTGCTCGTTCAATATCGATAATTGTGCGAACATCTGTGATGCACAAGCAATTATAATTAATATAAGTGTAAATACACGTCTCATATATCTAAAATTTTTTGCAAAAATAAAAAAACATTTCCGTTCGGACAACGTTTTTTTGAAAAATATTTCATCGTGTGGAATAGTTTTTGAAAAAGCATTATCTTTGTTTTCGTAAAATTTTACAGATATGAAGAAAATTGTTTTTGTAATGTTACTTGCGTTTGTAGTGTCGGCAGTGGCATACTCGCAGGAAATCCCACAGGTACAACTCAAAAATTTAAAAGGGAAGGTTGTCAATTCGCAGGACATAATCGAAAATGACGGCAAGCCTGTTATGATTTGCTTCTTTGCTACTTGGTGTAAACCTTGCATAAAGGAACTGACCGCTTTTAGCGAGGCATACGAGGACTGGACTGACGAAACTGGTGTAAAGATAATTGCCGTGTCGATTGACGATGCCCGCAGTACCAATTCGGTTGGTCCGTTTGTAAATGCGCGTGGCTGGGATTTCGATGTCTACCTTGATGCAAACGGTGATTTCAAGCGTGCAATGAATGTCAACAATGTACCTCATTCGTTCCTGCTCGACGGAAAGGGCAACGTTGCATGGCAGCACACATCCTACCTCGAGGGCGACGAGGCTGAAACTTTCGAGATGATAAAGAAGGTGGCAGCAGGCGAACCTCTGAAAGAAGAGAAGGTAGAAAAGGATAGTGAATAACTTTCCTTTTTTCCATCAGGAAAATCATTTTGCAACTAATATACGAACATTTTAGTATATGAAGAGATTTTTATTTCTGCTTATCGTTTTGCTTTCTTACGCTTCACTTTGGGCACAGAAGGAGGGAAAAAACGAGAACAAGTTTAACGTTTCAGGAAATTTCCAGAGCGACCTACAATATTATTTCGAGGACCAGAAGATTGGTGCTGTTGCTGTTGACGAACGATTACTGTCGAATACGTATGCAAACTTTATGATTTCGTATGGGTTATTACAACACTTTGCTCGGATTCCCGAATTCGGGAGGCAAGAATGATGGTTTTGGAGTTCCGTCATATTGGGCAAACTTTACCAACGACAAACTCGAAGTTACGGTTGGTCACTTCTACGAACAGTTTGGCAATGGACTTACATTACGCTCGTATGAGGAAAAGTCGCTTGGCATCGATAATGCAATTCTCGGTGCTCGTATAAAATATACGATAGTGCCCGGTGTCAACATTAAGGGCTTGATAGGTAAACAGCGTTACTATTGGGAACTTTCCGACGGTATTCTCCGTGGTGTAGATGGCGAAATTCAGTTCAACGAAATGATAAAGTCGTTAAACGACAATCAGTTCCGCTTTGGAATAGGCGGCAGTTTTATAAGCAAGTATCAAAATGAGGACAATCCAATTTACAACCTTCCCAACAATGTGGCGACTGGTGCAGGTCGTATCAACATCGGTTATTCTGGCTTTAACCTAATTTCGGAATATGCCTACAAGATAAACGACCCTTCGGCCGACAACAACTACATTTACCGTCCAGGACAGGCATTCCTCATCAATGCAACATATTCGCAGAAAGGTCTGGGCGTGATACTTTCAACCAAGTGGGTTGACAATATGTCGTTGCGTAGCGACCGCAATGCTACGCTTTCGGATGTTACCGTAAGTTATCTGCCCGAAATCACGCGCAACTACACCTACGTTTTGCAGGCTTTCTATCCGTATGCAAGCCAGCCTATGGGTGAATGGGGCGTAAAGGGAGAATTCTTCTACAAGTTCAAGAAAGGTAGCAAATTGGGCGGAAAGTATGGAACAACAATCACACTTAACTATTCGCGTGTCCACAACATAAAGAAGACTGCAATCAACGATTCCACACCTATAGGCACCACCGGAACCTACGGCTACAACACCTCGTTGTTCGCCATCGGCAAGGAACTATACTATCAGGACATCAATGTGGAAATCTCGAAGAAATGGTCGAAGAAGTGGTACACCAACATTGCATACATGAATTTGTATTACAACTACAATGTGCTTATGGGTACGGCTGGTCACGACAATGTGAAGGCGAACATCGCTGTTGTGGAGGCTACCTACAAGATTACCGACAAATATGCTTTGAAGGGTGAAGTTCAGGCAATGTTCACCAAGCAGGACAAGGGCAATTGGATTCTCGGACAGCTTGAGTTCACAATGCCAAACTGGTTCTTTACTGTGTTCGACAACTGGAACTACGGCAATCCCGATAAGAGCGCACGAGTCCACTATTTCAATGTTGGCTTCGGCTATGTGAAGGGAGGCAACCGTATTCAGCTCACCTACGGCAAGCAGCGCGAAGGCGTGATGTGCGTTGGTGGTGTATGCAGGCACGTCCCGGCATCAAACGGATTTGCACTTTCAATTTCTAGTACGTTCTAAAAATTACATATTTGCTCCCTGGCGTAGTCGAAGGGGCGATTTAGATTTGGTTTAACAAAAAAAAGATTATGAAGAAAACAATAATACTTACATTCGCTGTCTTTTTAGCAGGGCTTTTCCTTGCTTCGTGTGACAAGATTGAAGAAGGAGATTATTTGAAGGATAATGCACCGGCTCCAGGTCCTGCCGATACAACTGGACAAAAGACGCTTATACGCAAGGTTCTGATCCTTGACTTTACAGGTCATAAGTGTGGCAATTGTCCCAAGGGGCACAAGGTGATAAATGCCCTCGAGGGAAAATATGGGGAAGCCGTAGTGCCAATCGCTGTCCACTGTACTTATTATGGCAACACCAATCCCAATGCTTCGCCTCACTCTACCGACACATCGTTCAACTACGATTTCCGTTGCGAGGAGGGCATATTCCTTGGCGGTGGCGATGCCGATGGAGGCTATATGGACCTTGATGCTGTGCCGGCTGGATTAATCAATACTTTTGACCCTGCACTGATAAATAGCTCCCCCAATGGTTGGGCAACCGACTTTGCAAAATACTACTCCACTTATCCTGAATTTTCGTTCAATGTGAATGCTTCATTTGCCGACAGCACAATTACCACCGATATAAAGATGACATCGGAGGTGGTAGTTTCTCGCAAGCTTTCACTTGTGACATACGTTATTGAGGACGGCATCGTTGGTTGGCAGTTAGACTACGAGTCCACACCGCAGGAGATAGGCAACTATATCCACAACCACGTCCTTCGTACAAGTTTTAACGGAGCCTTTGGAGAAGAAGTAAAGACCGACAATTCGCAGATGTCGGCTGGCGATATGATCGAAAAGAACTACACCAAAAAGATAAATCCCGACTGGAACATTGCCAACTGCAAGGTGGTAGCATTTGTTTACGACTCAGACACCAAGGAAGTTTTGCAAGCAGAAATGGTAAATATTTCCGAATAGATTTACAGCGATGATAAAGCAAACATGTTGTTTTATTGTTGTTTTGCTTCTGCTTTCGCCTACAATGATATTTTCGCAGTCGTTTACTGGCGGAGCAAAGGTAGGCTTCGACATTTCGCAGGTCGATAGCGACCAACACGGTGGATATAAAACGATTTTCCCTACCGGTAGCCTTTATGCACAGACAAATTTCGGTGATGAACAAAGAGCCTCAATTGCTCTTGGCATATCATACATACGAAAAGGAAGCAAGGAAGTAGAAAAGGATGCAACAGGTGACATTACAAAAATCTTTGCAATACAATTAGATTACATTGAAGTACCAGTTACATTTTCATGGAGACTGAATAAATTCAGGATTCCTCATATCGTGGATTATACTTTTAAAAATAAATTTTGTCTCGAAATAGGACTTTCGTATGCATATCTGATTAAAGCCCAAGTTAACCACGGACAAGGATTTATTGAACCTGACAGAGCATTTTTCAACTATGACTGTGGAACTCACATCGGCTTGACATATTATATTGGCGACCATTTCTTCCTAAATTACCGATTTTCATATACTCTTTTCTTCTTGCCCATACGCAAGCATCCTGGTGGACAGGTATATGGCCTAAATCGTGGCCTTTACAACAATGTGATGATATTTACAGTAGGCTGGGAATTTTAATGTAGTACCAACAAATATGGAGCAACAACTACTTCATTAGCAGCACCTTCGCATTCTCCAATGCCTCGGGCGTAAGTTTTTCGCCACTCATCATCGAAGCAATCTCGGTAATGCGCTCGTCGGCAGAGAGTTTCTTGATGCTGGAAATTGTGCGCTGGTCGTCGGTGTGCTTGTAAACCTTGAAATGCTCGCTGCCCATAGCCGCAACTTGCGGAAGATGCGTAATGCTCAACACCTGCACATTCTCGGCAATGCGCTGCATAATCTTGCCCATACGGGCTGCAATTTCGCCCGAAACGCCAGTGTCAATCTCATCGAAAAGTATGGTAGGAATGTTCATCGAGCCAGCCATAAGCGACTTGAGCGCAAGCATCAGACGTGATAGTTCACCTCCCGAAGCAACTTTCTCTATCGGTTGCACTGCAACTGCCTTGTTGGCACTGAAAAGGAAGGAAATATTGTCGATACCGTTGGGCGAAACCTCCGTGATTTCGTTGCCAATCTCAAACACTCCGTGCGGCATTCCCAAGTCGTGAAGCATAGAGTTTATGTATTCCTGCGTCTTCTTGAACGAAGCCGAACGCTTCTTGCTCAGATTTTCGGCAGCGGCTTTCACTTCCTTCGCCTTGGCGGAATGTTGCTTCTCGAGGTCGGCGATTTCGTCTTCAAGGTTTCCGCTGTTGTCAACATAGCCCCTGTACTCCTCGTACTTCTGCTTGAGTTCTGCAATATTAGCTACACGATGCTTGGTCATAAGCCCCATTAGCAAGTCAATGCGATCGTTGGTAGCTTGCAATTGCTGCGGGTTAACTTCCACCTGCGACAATTGCTGCGAAATGGTATCGTTGATGTCCGAAAGTTCTATTATAGAGGATTCTAGTCGCTGTTCAAGCTCCTGAGCAGGCTTGAAGTTCTTGCTGATTTTTGCAAGGTTGCTACGCATTTGCTTCAGCAAGGACGAAGCCGAATATTCTCCTCCGTCGTACAGGTTAGAAGTCTCGTATAATGCTGATTTTATCTCCTCGGCATTCTCAAGCATCGAGGCACGGGCTTCAAGTTCTTCAAGTTCGTCATCGGACGAAAGTTTTGCATTTTCGATCTCCAGAGCCTGATACCTATAATAATCTAAGTCCTTCTGAGCCTTTGCAAGTGCGTCCTTCTTGCTTTTAAGTAGTTGCGCAACCGACTGGTACTCTGCATATTTCTGCTTGTATTCCTCGAAAAGAGCCAATGTTCCTGCAGCCGAATCGACAATGCGCAAACGGTAGGGCAAAGTAGTGAGCGACAGGTTTTCGTGCTGCGAATGCAAGTCAAGGAAATTGTCGGTAAGTGTCTTTAGTACAGCCAAGGTTACAGGCATATCGTTCACGAAAGCACGCGACTTGCCTTCGGGCATAATCTCGCGTCTTACAATGGTTTCGTCGGAATAGTCAACCTCGTTTTCGGCAAACAAGTCCTTCAAACCAAGGTTTTTAATATCAAAAGTGGCTTCGATAACGCATTTCTTGTCCTTGAAAAGAAGTACGTCGGTGTCTGCGCGTTTGCCAAGAAGTAGCGAAATTGCACCTATAATCATAGATTTGCCCGAACCAGTCTCGCCAGTAATAACGGAAAAACCCGAATTGAAGTCAATGTCGAGTTTTTCAATTAGAATATAATTTCTGACTGAAAGGTTCCTAATCATTATTCCGAACGGGTTATCTTGTCGTACTTGCTTGAATTTGCAGCATCTATTTCTTTCATCAGGTTGGCAACACGCGCCTTTTCATCCGAAAAACCATCCGAGAATATATTTATGATTTCGTCGCTCTTTACAGTGCTGACAATCGACATCAAAAACGACCCTGGACGGCGGCGATGCATAGACCTTAAACTTTCGAGAGATTCCTCCACCGATGTACGGGCATCACTAGGTTTGTCGGCAAGTCTGTCCAACCCTTGACGGTGATAGGTGTACATAAAGTCGCGGAAGCCAGAATACTGGTCGTTGAGCAGATTTTCGGTAAGCCAATAGCGGTTCTTTGTGCTTTCGTACTGCTTCCAACCCGGTTCCTGCGCGCCCTGTGCATTCTGCACAATCTTTTCTGCCAACTGGTAATATTGTGTACCAGCCTGCGAACCGAAACTGTCGTAGTCCAATCCGAGCATTATGTAGCAGTAGTAGGCAATCACAGCCGACAAATTACTTGTAAACACATTGGGATTGAACTCAATAGGTTCCATTTCGACATACTTGAACTGGAACTTGTCGTCGAGATAGTTGAAAAGCGGCGACATATACGAAGTACCATAAACTGGTCGCGACGATGTAACCTGTATCTTGCCAGAATACTCGTCGGAAGCGACTTCCTTTTCAACAGTGATGGAAATGTTGCATTCGATACGCTCATTCTTGGAAAACACATTGTTTGTCCATTTTGTATTGTTGATGAACTCGTACAAGTCCTTGCGCATCTCCTGAAAAATCTTCTCGTAGTTGGTTCCCTGAAGTTGCTGGTGTGAAATCTGAATCTGGCATTCAAACTCCTGTGACATAGCGGTCATAGCAACGAGCATTGCGACGATAATGGAAACAATCTTTTTCATAATCAAGGTTTTAAAAGTTTTTCTATTTCATCAACAATATCCTTTGCAACCATAACTTTTGACTTCAGGTCGTAGTTTTTCACTTCCTTGTTGCGGTTGATGATTGTAATCTTGTTTGTGTCGTGGTTGAATCCTGCTCCCTTGTCGTTCATCGAGTTAAGGACTATGAAATCGAAGTTCTTGCGTTCGAGCTTGCCGATGGCGTTTTCGAGTTCGTTTTCCTTCTCAAGAGCAAAACCGACTAGAACGCGGTCGCCTTTTTGCTTTCCAAGGCTTGCTGCAATATCATCGGTAGGCTTGAGCGTGATTTCAAGGTTGTTGTCCTTGCGCTTGATTTTGGTATCCGAAACGTTCTGCGGAGTGAAATCGGCCACAGCTGCCGAAAGCACGGCGGCATTGCATTGCGGAAATTCGCTGTTGCAAGCCTCGTACATTTCGCGTGCTGAGTTAACCCTAACCAACTTTATGTTGCGGTTGTGGACATTCAGCGATGTCGGTCCCGAAACCAGCACAACCTCCGCGCCACGACTTGCACATTCCTCGGCGATGGCATAACCCATCTTTCCCGACGAATAGTTGCCGATAAAACGCACGGCATCAATCTTTTCGTAGGTCGGACCAGCGGTTACCATTACCTTCTTTCCCGTCAGCGACATCTGCCCGTTGAAAAAAGCATCAAGGCTTTCGACAATTTTTTCGGGTGCAGCCAGACGACCTTTACCAACAAGTCCGCTTGCCAGTTCGCCGTCCTCGGCATCAATGAAATGTACACCGTATGACTTCAGCGTTTCGATGTTTTTCTGCACTGCTGGATGGGCAAACATATCCAAGTCCATTGCCGGAGCAACGAAAACCGGGCATTTTGCCGAAAGGTAAGATGTGAGCAACAGATTGTCTGCTATTCCGTTTGCCATCTTTCCGATGGTGTTGGCGGTAGCGGGAGCAATCAGATAGGCATCTGCCCACATTCCAAGGCTCACGTGCGAATTCCATTCGCCGTTTTCGGGATTAAAGAAATCGACGTAAATGGGATTCTTAGCCAACGTTGCGAGTGTCAGCGGAGTAATAAACTGCTTTGCCAGCGGAGTCATCACAATCTTGACTTCGGCGCCCTGCGTAACGAGCAGACGGACAATGTTCGCAGCCTTGTATGCCGCGATACTTCCCGTAACGCCAAGCAATATGTGTTTTTCGCCAAGCATCGTGATATTATTCAGCGCTTTCGACCTTAGCTTCTGCAACAACCACAGGTTCTGGTTCTTCCTCAGCTTCAGTCTTCTTCAGGTTGATATCCTGGTTGGTGTAGTAAACGTTGTCGTTCATAAACTCCTCGATTGCGATGTTAGTCGGCTTCGGGAGCTTCTCATAATACTTCGACACCTCTATCTGCTCGCGGTTCTCGTGGATTTCCTCAAGATTGTCGTTGAAGCTTGAAAATTCTTCGAGTTNNNNTTCCTGATGTCGGCATTAACCTGGTCTGCCATCTTCGAGCAGATGACTACCGATTCGTAAACGTTTCCGGTCTTGTCGGCCATTTCTACCACATCGCGGGTGATGCAGTTTGTCGGTGCATTAGTCTTTTTGTAATCCATTTTTGTTTTCTATATAATTATGTGAATTTGTAAAATATCTTTCAGCTTCCTTTAGTTTCTTTGAGTTCGGAAATTTGTCCACAAAGGCGTAATATGCCTGTACGGTATTCTTGTGGCGTTCGAGTTTTTTGCTCTCAACACTCTTTGTAGCAAGGATGTACGACGCCTTCACCATGGTAAACATAATTTCTTCGCGGTAAGTTGTCGTCGGATAGTCGTATAGCATATTGCGCAGAGCAACTATCGCAGCCTTGTAGTCGCTTATCTTGTAATAGAGCATTGCATTGTTGTAGGCTTTTGTCTCGAGCTTGAAATCCAAATCCTTGATGTAACCTTCTACTTGTTCGCGATACTTCGATTCGGGATATTTTTCAACGAATGCATTCAATTCCTTAATTGCCAATTCGGTATAAGTCTGCTCAAGCGAAACGCTCGGTGAAATCAGATAGTAGCAGTATGCCGCCATATATTCGGCTTCCTCGGTGCGCTCGGTATTTGAGTAAAGCCTTGCATATTCCTTGAATAGATAAGCAGCTAACGAGTATTCCTTCTGGTGGTAGTTGCAGTAGGCGTTGTAGAAGCAGAGTGTCTCGTACTTGTCGGTTCCCTTATAGACAGCCCTTATGTCCTCTATGAGTCCGAGAGCCTTATAATAGTCCTCGGCTTCGTAGTATTCGAAAACTTTCTGGTATTTCGTATCGCTGTCGGCACTTTTCATTATCTTGGAATATTCGCCACAAGACACTGAAAACAAGGCGATTAAACCTACTAAAAAACAATATATACCTTTCCAATTAAACATCTTGCAAAGATAAATAAAATAGTTATTCGCAATAATTTATTTTTTCAATAAAAAAAACGATGAATAAACGTAATTTTTAATGCTTTATTGCAACCAAGCGAACCGAAAATATCAAAACAACCGATAATCCCTTATAATAGATCTATAAGAAACTTTTAAAACGCATTCCATCCCTGCGCCTTCAATTCAAGTTCCACACCGTTGCGGGCGACAAACTTTTTGCAATTAACGTCCTCGCAGATGTATCCGATTATTGACACATCGTCCATTCCCTCAATGATTTCCTTCTTGTCAAGAGGCACGGTAAACAGCAGTTCATAGTCCTCACCACCGTTCATTGCGGCAAGGCTTGCGTCGAGACGGAATTTGTTCGAGACAAACTCGGTCTGCTCGTGAATTGGAATCTTGTCCTCATACACACGGCATCCCACGCCCGACTCCTTGCAAATATGTAGCAATTCCGACGAAAGTCCGTCCGAAATGTCAATCATAGCATTGGGTACAATTCCACGTTTTTTGAGTTCACGAACAATGTCGCGGCGAGGTTCGGGTTTCAACTGGCGTTCAATAACATACTCGTAACCTTCAAGTTCGGGCTGAGTGTCCTTGTCGTCCATATATAGTTTTGCCTCGCGTTCAAGTACTTTCAAGCCGATGTAGGCACCGCCCAAGTCACCGCTTACACATATAAGGTCGTTCTTCTTTGCTCCGCTACGGTAGGAAATATCTTCCTTCTTGGCTTGTCCGATGGCTGTAATATTGATAAAAAGTCCTGATAACGAACTTGTTGTATCGCCACCGATAAGTTCCACATCAAAACGGTCGCAAGCAAGTTTAATACCTTCGTACAACTGCTCCATAGCTGTCACCGAAAATTTGCGGCTAATTGCAACAGAAACCGTAATATATTTAGGTGTGCCGTTCATAGCGTAAATATCGCTCAAGTTTACAGCAACAGCCTTGTAACCAAGATGTTTAAGCGAAGTATATATCAAATTGAAGTGTACGCCTTCGACAAGCAGGTCGGTTGTGACCAAGTTGCAGATGTCGCCACATTCGAACACGGCACAGTCGTCGCCTATGCCCTTTATGAGATTCTTGTCAATAACAGTCAAATCTTTTGTAAGATGGTCAATAAGACCGAATTCCCCAAGCTCAGATATTTCAACAGGCTTTTTGTTTTCCATAATTTGATTTACGATTTTAGATTTTCGATTGACGAATTGGGATTTACTTTGATAATATATAAAATTCCGTTCTTCTGTTCTTTGCACGGCCAGCTTCGGTCTTGTTGTCGGCGATAGGCATATTTGGACCGTAGCCCTTGTAGCTGATGTTAGACTTAGGTACGCCTTTCGACAGAAGGTAGTCGTAAACAGCCTTCGCACGTTGGTTCGACAAGGTTATGTTTGTCTGCACACTACCAATATTGTCGGTATGACCGCGAATCTCAACCTTCACCGTCGAGTTGGTCTTTAGGAAATCGGCAAACTCGTTCAGCACGGCGTAGCTCTTGGCGTTTATCTCGTACGATGCCGTTGCGTAATATATATCGTTGATTTGTACCGACTTTCCTGCTTCTATAGGCTTTACCTCGAAATTTACCTCAATCGGCTTTTCAAAGGTTTCCTCTGTGGGTTCAATCAGTGTTGACGAGAAACTGTAGTCCTCCTTCTTTACAACCATAAGGAAGTCGTCGTCTTCGTTTTTGGCGGTTACGGCAACTGCATAATGTCCGGTTTCGGCATCTACCACGCCTTCCGACACTTCTTCGGTACGGGTATTCTTCACTTCGAGCTTAGCATCGCTGAGCGCGTAGCCGTTGTCATCGACTAGCTGACCTTTCACGAGGAATACCTTTTCGGGACGCGCTTCCTTGTACAAATCGATTGCATAAATGTCCCAGCCACCCTTGCCGTTGAGTTTGTTCGAAGCAAAGTATGCCTTCGTTCCCTGCGTGTTGACAACAAAACCAAGGTCGTTGTTCTTGGTGTTTATCGGATAACCTATATTTACAGGTTTTGTCCAGTCGCCGTCCCTAAACTTCGTAAAGAAAATATCATAGCCGCCAATTCCAAGGTGACCATCTGACGAAAAATACAGCGTCTGGCTGTCGGAATGTATGAAAGGTGACTTCTCGTTGCCAGGAGTATTAATCTTTGGACCGAGGTTTTTGGCTTTTGTCCAGTTGCCTTTTTCGTCCTTGGTCGAGTAGTATATGTCAGAAGTGGGGTTGTTGGGGTCGAAGCCGATGTTACTTTCGCGTATGCTGGCGAAATACAAGGTCTTGCCGTCGGCGGAAATTGAAGGCTGGCTTTCCCAGGTCTTCACACCGTTGATGTTCGGTCCGAGCGACTTCAGTTCCGACCAACCGTCGCCCACACGAGTTGACATGTAGATGTCGCAGTTGTCGTAGTCGCGGCTTACAAACTCGCATATTGTGATGAAAAGCGTCTTGTTGTCTATGGAAATGGAAGCCGCACCTTGGTTTTTGCCTGTGTTAAATGGATATGGCAGAGGTTCGCCAGGAGAAAAAACAAGTCCCTCATCGTCGGATGCCTTAGAAACTGTGAATTCCTCTACAAACCTATCTCCATAAATCGACTGTACTTCCTTTTTCATATATGCCTTTGTAAACAGGGCGAGTGAACCGTCGGGCGAAATCAACGGCAGGTAGTCATCGTATGCACTCGACACACCTTCAACTATCACAGGCTCGAAAGGAACAGGATTTTCAATAAGAT
>CAJOEG010000074.1 GCA_905233405.1 uncultured Bacteroidales bacterium
AAAGAGATGCATACGATGTGTTGATTAAAGGTCTCAAGCGTCTGGAATACAGGGGCTACGACTCGGCAGGTATCGCCATTTACAACGGAAGCAAATACAATGTGTATAAATGCCACGGAAAGGTCAGTGACCTTGAACAGCACGTTGCAGGAAAAGATGCCACTGGAAACATCGGCATAGGTCACACCCGCTGGGCTACACACGGCGAACCTAACGATGTCAACGCACATCCGCACGTGTCGATGAACGAAAAATTCATATTGATACACAATGGAATTATTGAAAACTATGCAAAACTGAAAGCCACACTCGAGGAAAAAGGCTACACTTTCAAGGGCGAAACCGACTCTGAAGTGCTAGTAAACTTTATTGAGTACATATACACCGAAAGTCACGCCAAAGACGAAAACTTTATGCCAGACGATGCTGTACGTGCTGCACTTCAGTTGGTGGAAGGCGCATACGGAATCGTGGTAATGAGTTCGGAAGACCCCGAAACACTGACAGTAGCCCGCAAAGGTAGCCCGATTGTAATCGGTCTTGGCAATGGAGAATATTTTGTTGCTTCCGATGCTTCACCTATAATAGAATATACCAATTCGGTAATCTATCTCAACGACCTCGATGTTGCAACTATCAGCAAGACAGGCTTTAACCTTGTGAACCTCAAGGACCGCAAGGCAAAAATCGACATCCAGCAGGTTGACCTTCGTCTCGATGAGATTGAAAAGAATGGTTTCGACCACTATATGCTCAAGGAAATCTATGAACAGCCACGCGCTATTGCCGATACTTACCGCGGTCGTTTGAGCCTTGATACAAAGAATCTTACACTTGGCGGTCTGCACACCGTAATGGGACAGTTGAAGGAAGCCAAGAGAATAATAATCGTTGCTTGTGGAACAAGTTGGCACGCCGGACTTGTCGGAGAATATCTGTTCGAGGAATTTGCCCGCATACCAACCGAAGTGGAATACGCATCGGAATTCAGATACAGAAATCCAATCATCAACAAGGGTGACATTGTAATTGCAATCAGCCAGAGTGGTGAAACTGCCGACACATTGGCAGCCATTCAGTTGGCAAAGGAAAGAGGCGCAATCGTTCTCGGAATATGCAATGTCGTTGGTGCAAGCATTCCGCGCGAAACTGTAGCAGGAGTTTACACTCACGCAGGTCCAGAAATCGGTGTGGCTTCTACCAAGGCGTTCACAACCCAGATTACCGTGCTGACAATGATGGCAATGCAGGTTGGTCTTGCAAACAAGGGACTTACCGAGCAGGAATTTACCGACCTCGTTGACGAACTTTATGCTATTCCGCAGAAGGTTGACCTAATTCTCCAGAAGAGCGAAAGCATTAAGAAGATTGCTGAAAAGATAAAGGATGCAACCAACAGCATTTATCTCGGACGCGGCTATCTGTACCCTGTTGCTCTCGAAGGTGCATTGAAACTCAAGGAAATTTCCTACATACACGCCGAAGGTTATCCATCAGCAGAAATGAAACACGGACCAATCGCCCTTATCGACGAGAAGATGCCAGTTATCGTATTGGCAACCAAGGATAAATCCTACGACAAGATTGTCTCGAACATTCAGGAAGTGAAGGCTCGCAAGGGCGTTGTTATTGCAATCGTCACCGAAGGCGACACCACTATCAAGGAAATGGCAGACTATGTGATTGAAGTACCTTACTCCGACTTCGCTCTTGCTCCATTGCTGACAGTAGTGCCTCTGCAACTTATTGCCTACTACATAGCAGTAATGAGAGGTTGCAACGTTGACCAACCACGTAACCTTGCAAAATCCGTTACTGTGGAATAAACAAACAATGGAATGAAACGACTTGTAAAAATATTTATTATTATAGCATCAATTGCTTTAATCACAGCTTGTTCTACAGAAAAGAACACGCCGATGAATCGTTTCTTCCATAGCACCACACTGAAATACAACATCTATTTCAACGGACGCGAATCGTACAAGAAAGGTATTTCCAAGATAAACGACCAGAATAGCGATAATTACGCACTGACACTCAGCGTATTCACCGACAGCAAAGAAGAGAACGCCAGTGTCGCAAACGGCGAAATGGAAAAGGCTATCCAGAAATCTGCAAAAGGCATAAAGTTGCACTCAATCACCAAGAAACCAAAACCTTCGGGCAAGGCAATGACACCAAAGGAAAAGGAATTTATGGCACAGAACGAGTTCAACAAGTGGGTAGACCATTGCTATTTGCTTATGGGAAAGGCTTATTTCATCAAGCGCGACTATCTGCAAGCAAGAACCAACCTTGAATTCGCGCTTCGCCAATACCCAAATTCCAAGATTCAGCCAGAAATTGCTATGTACCTTGTCCGTACTTTCTGCGAGGACAAGAAATTCAAGGAGGCGAAGGAAACTCTCGACAAGATTGATGCCGACAAGAAGATTACCAAGAAAACCGAAGGTTACTATGCCGCAGTATGCGCCGACTACTATCTGAAGCAGAAAAATTACGATGAAGCCACAGAAAAACTTAAAGTTGCAGTAGAAAAGACCAAGAAACGCACAGAAAAACTAAGATACACATACATCCTTGCACAACTCAGCGAAAGAGAAGGAAATCTGCGCGAGGCATACAAGTATTATCAGGCCGCTTCCAAGAGAAACAGGATTTACGAAATGGAGTTCAACGCCAAAATCAATATGGCAAAATGCTCTGGAAACGGCAACAACAAGGACATTTACAAGTTGTTGAACAAGATGCTCAAGGACGAAAAGAACAAGGAGTATCGCGACCAGATATACTATGCAATGGCAGAAGTGGAAATGAGGGCCGGCAAGGAAACAGACGCTATCGAGCACTACAAGAAATCATCAGAGGTCAGCATAGAAAACGACTACCAGAAGGCATTGTCCTGTATGAAGTTAGGCGAAATCTACTATGCAAAACTTGAATACAAGAACGCATACATCTATTACGATACCTGTATGCAGTATCTGCCCGAGAGCCACGATAATTTCAAGGAGATACAGACCTTGTCGAAGAACCTTTCGGAACTTGTAACCTATACCGATGTCATTGAGTTTGAGGACAGTGTTCAGAAAATTGCCAAGATGAGCGACAAGGAGCGCAACAAACTCATTGACGGACTTATTGCAAAGGTTGTGGAACAGGAACGCCTTGAACGCGAACTCGCACAGCAGGAGAACTTAAATTCCTACCTTTTCGACCAGAAACGTGGCGAAACCAACACTGTAGGCGAATCGTCGGGCAAATGGTACTTCTACAACCCTGCACAGTTGAGTTACGGAAAGAACGAATTCCAGAAGAAATGGGGCAACCGCAAGAACGAAGACCATTGGCGTCGTCGCGACAAGACCATAGTATCTTTCGATATGGATGACGACAGCGAGGCTTCCGACAGCGTTGTTGCCGATGCAAAGCCCAAGAACGAAGACCCCAAGAGCCGCGAATACTATTTGCAGGACTTGCCTCTTACCGACTCGGCTATGCAGGAATCTCACAAGCGAATCGAAAACGCTCTGTACAACGCCAGCAAGATTTATAAGGAGAAATTCGGCGACTATCCAAAGGCAATTAACAGTTACGAAGACCTTAACCGTCGTTACCCAAATTCCGACTACCAGTTGCTGACATACTACGACTTGTACATCCTCAATACTCTTATCAAGGATATTCCTCAGGCTGAGAAGTACAAGAATTTGATAATTAGCAAATACGGCAATACAAACTATGCGAAGTTGTTGCAAAATCCTAACTTTGTGAAGGAACAGGAAGAAATTCGCAAGCGCCAAGAACAGTTGTATGCCAACACCTACGATGCTTTTATGCGTGGTGAGTGGAGTACGGTACAAAGAAATGCAACCAATTTCATAAACGACAATAGCGACAGCGACTTGGTGCCAAATTTCGACTTCCTCAACACAATGTGTACAGCAAGGAATGCCGACACGACCAAGTTCAAACTGGCATTGCTCGATTTTATCGACCGTCATCCTAAACACGAACTCAGGCAGGCGGCAGAAAACATTCTTGCATATTTCGGAACCGCCGATATGGATGCTCTTATTGCCGACCTAAAGTCACGTCCCGAAGTCGTGAAGCAGCAGAAGAAGGAAGGCGAAGAGGAATCGCCATACGAAGAGGAAACTCCAGAAGCCACATATACATTCGACGAAATGGCAGAACACTACTATGTCGTTTACTTCAAGTCGGAGCAGGTTGATGACAAGCGTCTTGCATTTGAAATCCGCAACTTCAACATCTTCAACTTCAATATGCGAACTTTTAATGTGGTTACCAGCACCTTCAACAGCAACTACTCGTTGATTACAGTACGTCCGTTCCGCAATATGCGCCAGTCGGTCAACTACTCGAAGATGATTGCCAACAGCGAAGATGTTTTCAATAAACTCAAGAATGTAGACTACAAGATATTTGTAATTTCTGCAGACAATTTCAAGCAACTTACTGCCAGCAAGAACCTGAATGCATATATGGAATTCTACAACGCCAACTACAATAAGTAATTGCGCAAAGCAATCCTTTTAAACCATATAACAATGAAAACAAGAGTATTAGCCATAATCATTTCGATACTCGCAATAATTTTGTGCGGAGGTTCAATCAATAACATGTCGGCACAATCGCCCTACGATGTTGACAACACAAGCGGCAAGTATGTGGACATATCCAAGCCGATAATTATAACGATGAAATTCGTTGAATCTGACTCAGATGAATCACTCTGCGAATATTGCAGGTATGACGCTCAGGGCAGAATTATTGAATACGGCTGTCTTGTCGGTCAATTCGACTACGAAACATACATTCGTATGTTCAAGATTCATTACAACGGCAAAAAAATTGATTCGATACAATGGAAGGAAGTTTTGTTCGGATATGCATCGGATAAAAAAGACCTGATTTTCAAGAAAGGTATCAGTTTCTACGACCAGTTTACCAGCCAGGAAACTGGATACTACCACGACACAGACAAAGATGTAAAAGACCTTGACCCGAATTCGATTGCCTCGATGCGTACATACGCCGAAAGCAAGAACGATATCCTTGAAAGGCAGTTTGGTCGCCTGTACGACTTCAGTACTGTAAAATGGGACAAAGAAGAAAAAGACGAAAAACTAGGTCTACCTATCTATTCAGAGCTTGAAAATGATTATGGTGACGAGTACGAAAGCTATATTTTAGCATATTCATACACCCCCGACGATTACACCAAAAAGATTGTTTTTCACAAGAAACGCACTGAATTTGATGGTGATATATACGAAAACGAAAGCAAATATATCATTACGGAAAAATATCTGCATACGAATATGGCTCCGTATACTTGGGAAGGGAAATAGGTTATCAATTACTACCTCCCATCATACACTGGTCTTATCGTTTGTCCGTACATACGGTAATAGCTTGTTTCTGTTACCGTTGTTGAGTCGATAAGGAAACTGTAGGCATAATATACATCAGAATATAATGAGTTTTACCAGTAGAAACCGTACGAACCGTTGTTCAGAAGATTATCTCGCAAAAAATACTATTACCATTTGTCCAAACCAACAACATGCTTGTTGCCAATGCAATACAACAATTATACATTAATATATTATACATGGATGTATAATTTATATTTTTTATAAGACATTGTATTACATGTATTTACCTTTAAACCAGATTTCAAAAACAGGATCGCAAAACTCATATTTATCTTCTCCGGCAACTTTTTCAAAAAAGTCCATTTCCTGTAATATCTTTTTGTTACGAGTAATAGTCTGGGCATTACCCAAATCGTATTTCTTCACTACAGAAGCGGAATTCAACATGAACTCACCATTGGCAACCGCCTTGAGCATAGCAAACTGGGCAGATGTAAGATTCTCGGTATCATTCTCATACATTGGAGCATTCATTTCTATCATCTGAGTCAAAGCCAAATCAAGAATTTCATCAGTAACAACCTTGCTGGTATTGGACCATACAAAATAACAATATTGTTGCACATACCACGACAAGCATCTTACAGTTTCACAAATTTTTGCAGCATAATCCGCACTCATTTTCTTCTTCGTAGCCTCAAACTTGCCAATTATAAATGGAATCCACTCGTTTTCTGGTATTTTTTTCAAAAAGAAAATTTGTCCGAACCTATAAAAGGGATTCGAAGAATTGTTAAAAATATCAAGCATCATGTGGCGTTTGCTTCCATACAGACAATACGAAACGTTCTGCTGCGACTGCCATGCTGAACGCATCTTGCCCTCGAGCGACTTATACTGCGGAATCTGCGCCAACTGCTGAAACTCGTCAATGCACACAATAATTCTCAACCCTTTTTCGGACGCTATCTTCTGCGGAAGGTTAAGTATTTCGTATTCATCAATATCCTCCATGTCAAATTTAAGGTCAAAGGACATTGTTTCTGACGAATTTGCCGACAAGGAAACTCCTGGACGGATATTTCGTAGGAAGCGCTTTACATAGTCGAGCCGTTTTTCTAGCACCGTTGAGGTACACGCTATAACTTCACGCGCAAAAATCCTGTAAAACTCCGCCTCGGAATGAATGCCCATCGCATCAATGTAGCAAACACGAACATTCTTGTCTTCCAACATCATCTCTCGCGTAGCCATCTGCACAAGCGACGATTTTCCCCACCTTCGTGGAGACACAAGCATAACATTTATCCCCGATGACAAAAGCTGTTTCAACTTACGCCTATCATCTATCCTATCGACAAAGTTTTCATTCTCGGCTAACTTTCCAAACTTAAACGGCACTTCCATAATCGCAAATATTATTTACGGTGCAAATATAACAAATATACATTAATGTATTATACATGAATGTATATTTTTTTTTGAAAAATATACGACAAAACAATGTTAACAAGCTCTAAAATCGCAATGCTAATTTGTTTATTATCAACACACTCCCATCTTCTTACGAATACCTATGCAATAACACCACACTCTTCCTCGTTATAACTATAATTTATTATTTTTCCTCTAAAGAAAAATTATAATATATTGACTATCAACGCCAAATTTTCTTTATTATACTGGCATAAAAATCAATAATTTTTATGTAAGTGACACCATGAAACAGATACGAATACTTTGGACTGACGACGAAATAGATCTCCTGAAACCGCATATCATCTTCCTCGAGAGCAAAGGCTACAGCGTAGATACTGCCACAAACGGAACCGATGCCATTGAACTGTCGAAGCAAAACGACTACGACATAATTTTCCTCGACGAAAACATGCCGGGACTTAGCGGACTGGAAACACTTTCGCAAATAAAGGATATCCTTCCGCATACACCTATAATAATGATTACAAAAAGCGAGGAAGAAGACATCATGGACGAAGCCATTGGCTCAAAGATTACCGACTACCTCATAAAACCTGTGAATCCCAACCAGATACTGCTTACCATAAAGAAAAATATCGACAAGCAACGCCTAATTACCGAAAAGACTACCTCGTCGTACCAGATGGAATTCGGTCGGCTGGGCATGAGGATAAACGAAGTGTCGAACTACAAGGAATGGTACCAGGTGTATAGGAAGCTCGTCTATTGGGAAATGCAGCTTATGGAGTCGAACGACAACACTATGGACGAAGTGTTCGAGATGCAGATGAACGAGGCCAACAGCACTTTCTGCAAGTACATCAAACGCAACTACACATCGTGGTTCCGTCCCGACTGCACCGACAAGCCCCTACTCTCGCCCAACCTGCTGCGCGAAAAGGTTTTCCCGCTGCTCAACGACGGCAAACTTGTGCTTTTCCTGCTTATCGACAACCTGCGCTTCGACCAGTGGAAAGCCATTGAACCTATACTCAACCAATTCTACACCACCGCCGAAGAGGATATGTTCTTCTCTATCCTGCCCACCTCAACGCAATACTCGCGCAACTCAATATTTTCGGGACTTATGCCATCTGAAATAAACAAACTCTACCCCGACCTATGGAAGAACGACGACGAGGAAGGCGGCAAGAACCTCTACGAGGAAGATATGCTCCGTTCGATGATGAACCGCTTCAACATAAGGCAAGGCCTGTATTTCGACAAAATTACCGACATAAAAAACTGCAAGTCAATAACTGACAATATAAAGAACATAGTACAGAACAAGTTTGTCTCCATTGTGGTAAACTTTGTCGATTCGCTGTCGCACGCCGGCACCGAGCAGCGCATGGTGCGCGAGCTTACCAACACCACCGAAGCCTACCTTTCGATAACAAAGTCGTGGTTCGAACTTTCGCCGCTGTTCGACATGCTGAAGGCTTTTGCCGAACAGGGAGCCTACCTCGTCATCGGCACCGACCACGGAAGCATACAGATTGCCAACCCGATAAAGGTCATCGGCGACCGCGCCACAACCACCAACCTGCGCTACAAGCAGGGGCGCAACCTCGCCTACAACCCGAAGGAAGTGTTCGAGATAACCAATCCATCCGATGCATATCTGCCAAAGACAAACATCAGTTCGACATATATTTTCTCGTACAACGACGATTTCTTCGCATATCCGAACAACTACAACCACTATGTGAAATATTACAAAAACACCTTCCAGCACGGTGGAATTTCGCTTCAGGAAATGATAATTCCAGCCATAACGATGAAGCCTAAAATTTAGTATAGCCTGTTAATAAAAACATTAACTCTCTCACATCCAACACAACAATATTAACAATCCTGTTAATAAATATAACAGCAAAAAACTATCTGAAATACGGAATTAATGCACTTTTGCGCCGTAAATTTTTAAAATGTTTTAATATGAAGAAATTAACATTTTTGTGCGTAGCAGTAATGGTTACTGCAGCACTAATTTTCAGCTCAGAGAATTCTTTCTCACAAGTTTATCAATTAGAAAACCCAGGATTCGAAGAATGGGACAATAACGGAGAACCAACTGGCTGGAACTCTTTCCCATCAGCCAACTGTACACTGGGATCTGCATTATGTGGAACAGCAGCACAAACCAGACACGAACAATCGGATGATGTGCGTCCAGGCTCTACAGGTTCATCATGCAAGATTTTTTCTACATCTGTAAGTGTTGTCTTTACAACAATCACTGCTAATGGTGCTTTAACGAGTGGACAAATGCAAATCACAAATGCATCAGCATCAAATGTAAACAACTGCAATAAGACAATAACATCAAGCGAAGAATTTAACCACAGACTTAATGCAAAACCAGACTCTATAGTATTCTGGGCAAAGGTCGTGAATGCAAGTGATGATTCTAAGGCTTGCTGCCACCTTTATATACACGACAACTACGACCTAAAAGACCCGCTGGCAGCAAATGAAAACGGATACCAAAGCCACATTGTAGGTGGTGTTACGTCATATGACTTTGCTAACAATGGAAGTATGTGGCAACGTCATTCGACACCGATAATATATGAGGGATATTCATGCAATGATCCGCAATTCGTATTGATAACTTTCTCCACCAACAAGGATGCTGGAGGTGGTTCTGGCGGTGATGCACTTTACATTGACGATATCGAATTCATATATAATCCAATCCGTTACGAATTTTCGGAAACCAGATGCGGTTCTTTTACATGGGACGGCGAAACATATACCGAATCCGGCAACTATGTAAAAACTTATGAAGGTACGCCTCGCGACAGTATCGTAACATTACATTTGACAATAAACAATTCGGTTACAAACGAAATAACAGAAACCGCAGATAACTCCTTCACTTGGAACAACCAACAATATACAACAAGCGGTGACTACACACAGACTTTTACTGCAACCAACGGTTGTGACAGCATTGTAACCCTCCACCTCACAATAAACACAACAGGCATCAACGAAAATGAAATTGCCGGAACCAATGTATATCCAAATCCTGCAAAGGACAGAATCAACATTGAAGGTGCTGAAATCAAATCGGTTAGCATCTGCGACATCACCGGAAGGGAAATCGCCGAATACAAGAATAATGGCGAAAACACAATGAACATCTCGACCGAAATGCTTGAATCTGGCAACTATATGGTAGTCATAAAGACAAATGACGGTAAGTCAACCACACAACGAATTGTAATAACAAAATAACCGCAAAAAAACACATCCTAATTCAAATGAGGCTGTCAACGACAGTCTCATTTTTTTATTCCCTTCATAAATTGCAGAAAGAAAACCCACAACCTGCCATATTGTCATATAAATTTACTTATTTATGCATATTTGTCACTATTACATTCCTCACTACAAGCAAAAACAATTGATTATAAGCATTTTATACTATGCGCATTTTTTCTCGGCAAACTTCTTGCAATACCACGCAGCGTTAACTGAAAAAAAATTGAAGAATTATGAATATAGAAGATTTTACAACGAAAGCTCAGAAGATAATCTCGAAATCGCAGATTATCGCAAGCGAAAATGGACATCAGGCGATTGAACCTGGGCATCTGCTTCATGGCGCTCGACCGCCCGGCGGACGCGGTGTCCAGCTACGAGAGCGCCCTGCAGTTCGGCATGCGCTCCGATCTGCGCAACAAGCTCTACGCCAACCTCGGCCAGGCCTACACCAGCACCGGCCAGATGCAGCAGGCGGTCCAGGCCTTCGAGATGGCCCTGGCCGATAAGACCTACTATCTCAACGACGCCGCCAGCGTGGATTACCAGCGCGCGGTGGGCGCCGTGGCCCAGGGCACCGCCGTCATGCAGCCGGTCGACGCTCCGGCGTCGGTGGACATGTCCGGGCTCGACGTGCCGGCGGACGGCGCGCCCGTCTGCCGCTTCCCGGTGGAGCCCGGCGTCCGCTTCTATCCCCTGGTCCTGGGCATGGAACCGCAGAACGCCCGCGTCATCACCCTCCACTCCGATGGCTCCCTCGAAACCCATATCCTCGACGCCTCCGGTACCCCCTCCAACCAGGTTCTCCTCAATCCGCCCATCTCCCTCTAGGCGTGGAGGATAACATCTTGATTTGCAGCGAATTAAACAAATTAGGTCTGCCAAAATCGGCAGACCTAATTTCTTCATCTTCCTAATACTCAGCCACTTATCCTCCACACCCGTGGCAGCCACCTCCCTAGCTATCAACAACTTGCTGAAACACGGCTCCAGAAAACGCGGAGTCGTTTTTCGGCAAATCTCTGACACCCAAGGACTTGCGCACCACGCAAACATTGAGCCCATCA
>CAJOEG010000075.1 GCA_905233405.1 uncultured Bacteroidales bacterium
TCAAGACCACCGACGGTGGTGAAACTTGGACTCGTCAAGGCGAAAACCTTTACCAGAACGACGCAAGCTTCCTTAACATAGTTCACTTCTTCAACGAAAATGATGGTTATGCACAAGGCGACCCCGTAAACGGAAACTTCGAAATCTTCGTAACAACCGACGGTGGTGAAACTTGGACTGCAGCAGAAGCTCCAGCTGCACAAAGTTCTGAAGCTAGCACAGTCGGTCTTGACTGGGAAATAGGTGACATTTCTTGGTTCGGAACTAGCAAAGGTAGAATCTACAAGACCACAAACAAGGGTGCAACGTGGACGGTTCTCAGCACTGGCACAACCAAGATGGTTACAGAAATGTCGTGGGCTGACGAAATGAACGGCGCTGTCACTGTTGCAAACTTAGACCAGACCACAGGACAAACTTCTGCTTGGCAATTCCTCAAAACCACCGACGGTGGACAAACTTGGAGCGAAGTAAGCGTATCCGCAAACTACTTCTCGTCATTCTGCCTTGTACCAGGAACTCCGGGCATGATTGTTATAACCAAGTCTGCTTCTTCACTCCCAGACAATTTCTCTGCATATTCAACCGACTGGGGAACATCATGGGAATTGCTCGACGACTCAATCCAATATATCCAAGTTAGAATGCATGACCTCTATACTGGTTGGGCTGGCGGATTCAACTGGGACGAAAACAATGGTGGTATCTACAAATGGAGAGGCATTCAAATGGGATTGCACTTCACATCTATACCTGTAACAACTGCTACAGAATACGCAGAATACACGTATAATGTAACTGCCGAAAACGATATTGACTGTGAAATTACAATAACAATGACAGAAGGTCCAGACTGGCTATCTGTATCACAAGATGCAAACGGATATGTATTATCTGGAACCGTTCCTCATATCAACGGACTCACTGAAACGTTTGATATTGAGCTCACCGCAACCGACTGCGCAGAAAGCAAAACTCAACCGTTTACAATAACCGTATCGACAACCAACACTGCACCAGTATTTGTTTCTGAACCAATAACTGTTGCTATTGTAAACGAAGAATACGTATATAACATTGTATGCGAAGATGCCGACAATGACCAGTTGACTATAACCGCAAGACAAAAACCATCATGGTCTACATTTACCGACAATGGCAACGGCACAGCTGAAATCAGAGGAACTTCTACAACGGTAACAAACGTTGGTTCTGGCAGTAGAGTTCTGCTCGTTGCTGACGACGGCTTATACACTGCAACCCAAAGTTTCTATGTTCGTACAAACGCTGCAACTTCAGCTGATGATTTCGGTATGGGTGCAATAGACTTATACCCCAACCCGACAGATGGAATGTTGACAGTAGAAAACTGTGAAGGTGCTAACTATGAAATCTATGACATCACCGGAAAGATTGTTGTCTCTGGAACTATAACAAATAAGGTTCAAACAATAAACATTGCCGATGAAATCACAGGAAACCTTGTTATAAGAATAATCAACAACGACAAAGTTGTTACTCGTCCTATTGTTAAACTCTAATAATCAAGGACAAACAAAAAATAAAGGCCGCCAAAAGCGGTCTTTATTTTTTATTACCAACGAATAAAAAGTAATTTTTAAAATAATATTTGCATATTAAAAAAATTGTAAATACTTTTGAAAAAAGTTTTTTTGAAATAAACTTGACTTGTATTAAAGGACATATAATTATTGATATTCAATACGTTACTAAAAAGTACCGCATAATATCCGATTTTTATAACTATTAGGTAAATAGGTATATGAAGAGATTTTTATCAATAATACTGCTTGCGTTCAGCATATCGGCTTTGGCTCAAAGTAACATTCCAGATCCGCCAAAGTTACAGTCGGTAAGCGTAATTCCAGAATCAGCACCAGTAACGGTAAAGATAACGTGGCTACCAAGTGACTCTACAGATGTTGCAGGATACATCGTGTATAAGGTAGTCGACAACATCACAACTACCCTCGACACAGTTAGAGGCAGACAAACTACAAGCTACGAATATACAGCATCTTCTGCCAATGCCACTAGCGAAAGATTCCGTCTGGCTGCATTCGACAACGACGGTTACAAGAGCACTATTACCGAACCTCACTCAACAATTTTGCTAAAATCGGCTTTCGACAAATGCGAACGCAAAACCACCTTAACTTGGACAAACTACACAGGCTGGGGAACAAACATTGCCAACTACCGAGTTTACAGAAAATTCACAGGCACCGACTACCAACTGATAAAAACTCTTTCTGCAACAACCAACGAATATGTTGACGAGAACCTTGCAAATGGACGCTGGTACTGCTACTATATAGAGGCAGTAAAGAACAACGGAACAACAGCATCCTCTAATTCAATTGACTTCACTGCATCGGGACACCAAGGACCTTCGTGCATTAAAGCCAACTACGCAAGTGTTGACGAAGACCAGAATATCGCACTAAATTTCCAAATAATCAATTCTAGAGAAGTAACAGAATTTCAAATTCTCAGATCAATAAATAGTGACGACAACTTTTCGCCAATTGCAAGTTTCCCTTATTCAGGACAAACACAAATCCTTTACACCGACACCGATGTCGATGCTTCTCAAAATATATACTACTACAAACTTGTAGCAATCGACCCATGCGGACAAATATCAAAAAGTTCAAACTTAGCAAGCAACATACTGCTAACTGCTACTTCAACGGAAATGACAGAGCACGACCTCGAATGGTCTGAATATCGCGATTGGGTTTATCCTCCAGAATGTAGAAACAATAATACAGACGGTGGCGTACTGTCATATAAGATTTTCAGTTATTTCGACGGAGCTGCACAGGAAATCGGCAACACTGGACAAGGCGGACTATCTTTCAGCAACAACATAGCCGAATATGTCAAGAGATGCCACGACAAGGGCATCTACCTTACAAGTTCGTTCTGCTACTATGTCGAGGCTTACGAAAATACACAAGACATACCACAGCAACAAATTAGCAGGTCTAACGTAGCATGCGTTTACGAAACTCCTATAGTATGGCTTCCAAATACATTCAACATTACATCCAAAGATGAAAGTAACAGAATATTCAAGCCCGTGCTCTCATTCGTCAAGGACTATCCTTACGAATTTGTGATATACGACAGATGGGGACAACAGGTATTCAAGACAACAGACGTCAATGTGGGCTGGACAGGTAAGGACGCAAAAAAATATTATCACACAGATTATTATGTATATACAATAAAATACGCCGACTATAAGGACAAGGAATATAGCAAGTCGGGCACATTCTACCTAATGATGGAATAGCAATTCTTCAGTAATCATTATACAGATGCGGCGTATGCCGCATTTGTTTTTTACACCAATAATTATTATTAAATTTGCACAAAATTTTAAAGGAAACAAAATGGGTTTACATTGTGGAATCATAGGCATAGCCAACTGCGGAAAAACCACAGTTTTCAATTGTATGTCGAAGACAAAGGCAGAAACTAGCAACTTCGCATTTTCGAGCAACAAATCAAATATAGGCGTAATCTCGGTGCCAGACGCAAGGCTCAAGGAAATGGAAAAATTCCAACCAACGGAAAAACTTGTACCAGCAACCGTTGACATTGTTGACATCCCTGGTCTTACAAAAGGCTCAAATCATGGTGAAGGTGTTGGTAACCAATTCCTTGCCGACATCAGAAATGCCGATGCACTTATTCATGTACTCCGTTGCTTCGACGACGACAACCTCCCCCACATCGACGGTTCGGTTGACCCCGTAAGGGATATGGAAACCATCGACCTTGAACTTCAAATAAAGGACATCGAATCAATCACAAAGAAGATTGCAAGGATGGAAAAGGCTGCCAAAGTCGGCGACAAGGAGGCTAAACAGGCAGTCGAAGTTCTAAAAATATATCAGGAACACCTTGAAAATATGCAGAATGCACGTACCGCACCTGTAAAGGAAGAAGACAAGAAATATATTTCCGACCTTTTCCTCCTCACTTCAAAACCAGTTATGTACGTCTGCAATATCGACGAAGGTTCTATCAAAGACGGCAACAAGTACGTAGATGCAGTAAAAAAAGCTCTCGAAGGCAGTGATGTCAAGATACTTACGATAGCAGCCGCACTAGAATCGGAAATTTCCGAACTTGACACCGACGAGGAAAAGCAGGAATTTCTTGCCGACTATGGTTTGGAAGAACCGAGCGTAAACAGGATTATCCGCGCCGCCTACGACTTGCTCAACCTGCAGTCGTTCTTCACGGTTGGCCCTAAGGAAATACGCGCTTGGACTATCCACAAGGGCGAAACTGCTCCAGAAGCAGCAGGTGTTATCCACAGCGATTTGCAACGTGGCTTCATCCGTGCCGAAGTAATGAAATACAACGACTTCGTAACTCTCGGCTCTGAAAATGCTGTGAAGAATGCCGGCAAATTCCACGTAGAAGGAAAAACTTACGTCGTTGAGGACGGCGACATCCTAAACATCAGGTTTAACGTTTAATAGCAGAAAGATGGCACAACAAGTTTCAACGCCAAAGGGAACACGTGATTTCGGCCCGTCCGAAATGAACAGGAGAAACTATATCTTCAATACTATCAAAGAAGTATTCCACAACTACGGTTTCTCGCAAATTGAGACTCCTGCAATGGAAAACCTATCTACCCTACTCGGCAAGTACGGTGCAGAGGGCGACAAATTGCTTTTCAAAATTCTGAATTCAGGAAATTTCACCGACAAGATTTCAAAGGAAAGTCTTGAAGCACAGAACTATATTGAAATAACAAACAATATATCGGAAAAAGGTCTTCGCTACGACCTTACCGTTCCGTTTGCTCGTTTCGTAGTGCAACATAGAAACGACATCGTATTTCCGTTCAAGCGCTACCAGATTCAACCGGTATGGCGTGCCGACAAGCCGCAGAAAGGCAGATACAGAGAGTTCTACCAGTGCGACGTTGACATAATTGGATCAAAATCACTGCTTAACGAATTTGAACTGATACAAATTATAGACGATGTATTTGCAAAACTTGGAATTTCTGTAACACTGAAACTCAACAACCGCAAAATACTCTCCGGAATAGCAGAAGCCATCGGTGAAGCCGACAAGTTTGTTGCAATCACTGTCGCTATCGACAAGATTGACAAGATTGGCTTGGAAAAAGTTGAGGATGAACTCCGCGCAAACGGACTTTCGGAAGATGCAATCTTAAAGTTAAGACCTATACTTACCAACAAGGGCAACACCGAAGAAACTTTCAAACTGATTGAAAGCATTATCGGCAACACCGAAACAGGCAAGGCAGGAATCGAGGAAATGAATGTAATTTTCAACTACATACGCAAGCATAATCTTGGAATAAACGTTGAATTAGACCTTAGCCTTGCACGTGGATTGAACTACTACACAGGAGCAATCTTCGAAGTGAAGGCCAACGATGTAGAAATAGGAAGCATCTGCGGTGGCGGACGTTACGACAACCTTACGGGCATATTCGGTATGAAAGACGTATCGGGAGTCGGTGTTTCGTTTGGTGCTGACCGCATCTACGACGTTTTGATGCAACTTGACCTATTTCCGAAACAAACCGACGAAGGATGCAAAGCATTACTTATCAATTTCGGTGCTGAAGAGGAATCCACCTGCATAGAAATCGCTGGCAAGTTGAGAAAACAAGGTATCAGTTGCGTTGTTTTCCCAGAAAAATCGAAACTCGACAAGCAATTCAAGTTTGCCGACAGTCACAATATCCCATACGTCATAATTATAGGTGAAAACGAAATCGCCAACAAGACAGCCACAATAAAGAATATGGCTACTGGCGAACAAAACAACATTCCACAAAACGAAATCTCAAAATTCATAGAATAGTGCCGGAAGCAATTCTGAGGGGTAAAATAAAGCCGGCATTATCAACAAACGCTTCCAAAAACAGGAAGCGTTTGTAATATAAAACAGAAAGGAAGTCCCTACTGAAACTTCCCTTGTTAATTGTACTATCAACTTTACTTTATTTTAACCTCAACGGCACAAAAGTACTAGCATTACAAAAAGTACGAAATAGGTAATTTTACGCATTTTTACAAGATAATGGAATATCTACCTAACAATGATTTCGTCACAGAAAATCCAGCATGGCTGCCCAACACCACGGTGCCATTCTGGGTTCACCCTTAACGATTCAGCCACAATCCTTACAAACCTAGCCTTTTGTTTTATGGCAAACTTGAAGCTGACTATCTTATACTCTGTAAGTTTTTCTCCATTCACATAGTCAGTATGGCTGACCTTACTCCATTTCTTCCCATCGTCAGAAAGATAGCAAGACACCTTTTTCGGAACAAAAATCCAGGACAGCGGATACAGAAGGAAATCTGCCGAAACTTCATTTATCGCTTGTTTATCATCCAAATCAATCACGACATCCATATCCTCCCCATTAAATCCCAGCCAGTTATAATTATAATTCATTGCTCCTACCCTACCATCAGTCAAAGCCTTAGGTCCCCCAACATCGTATGTATCGCTCCATTTTGTGGAACAAGACACAGTCTTTCCTGCCGCAAGATTAACACCTACCGATTTCGCAATATGATTGCAAATGTTTTCATACATCTGTTCTGGAGTAAACATTGCCTCATCCAACTGCTTTATACCCAAACGTTTGCAGTCCGCCACAAACTTCTCGGCCAATTGTATCATTTCTGGCTTTACAATTTTCTGACCTCTATCATCGGTTGTAAAATAAGATAGTTCTTCACCAAGTTCATACAACGACAAGTCCAGTACGGCAAAATCGAGTGACATTTCCAGCAAACGCAACCTATCGTCGTATACCTTACGTTCTTCGTTATTACAAGCATCGTAAGGAACAACAGCATACGCAGAATCAAACAGAGAACGATATATTTTTATCTTGTCCAATGCCAAGTAACCATCCTTTGCGTCAATCGGATAGCCATATATGTTGAGTGACTGTCCAGACTCTACCAAAGCCTGTTGCATAGTATCATAATACTTGCCAATATAAGCCGCCCTGTTTTTACCATAATGTGCACGTAGGAAACAACTGCGAAGACTATCAACATC
>CAJOEG010000076.1:0-7677 GCA_905233405.1 uncultured Bacteroidales bacterium
ATCATCGAGTGCGCATACTGATACTAGATATCTGTACATGTATGTTCCATCTTCAACTTCTGCAAATGAAAATGTTATAGCGTTGCCTCCAATGAATGACATAAATACTTTGCAGATTTCGATGTGGGCAAAATATACTACAGCTCCTCAATCATTCGAAATAGGTTACATAAGGAATGGTGTGTTCACATCAGTAAACACTATTGCTCTTACATCTACATATAGTAAGTATACAGTTTACATGAGTGAGGCACCTGCCGATGCTCAGAGCATTGCAATTAGAGCATATCATGGTACATCGTATGCGTATGTATATGTTGATGACATCAACGTAAGCGTAATACCTTCTTGTGTTGAACCGGCAAATCTTGTTGTTTCAAACGTTTTGTCTGAAACAGCATCGATTTCGTGGACTGATGTAAATCCAGCTACAGCATGGCAGTATCAGCTCAATGGCGGTGATGTCGTTGATGTTGATGCAAACCCGATAGAACTGACTGGTCTTACTGCAAGTACAGAATATACAATAAATGTTCGTACCGTTTGTGGTGCAGACGAATACTCTGCTTGGACAAGTGAAACATTCAGAACAGAGTGTGATGTTATATTGGTTGATGCTGAACCGAAGATTTCGAATCTGGTGTTCGCCCAGGATGCTGGAGTGAAGAAACTACAACTACACACTACTGGGTATTTAATCAGAATGGAACATATTCCTCTTATACTGGAGCTCATACTGGTAGCTACAATGCTTCATATCGTCACGTATCAAGAAATGATGTAAACAAATTGGTATCTCCGATATTAGACTTTGGTGCAGAAACTAGTGCCACCCTTGAATTCTGGCGTAGGAATCCAAGTTGGGGTAGCGATATAGATGAATTGAGAGTCTATTATCGTACTTCAACCAGTGCTCAGTGGAACTTGTTGGAAACATATTCTGACGAATCATCGGATTGGACTAATGAAACAATCACTTTGCCTAATATTGGTTCAACATACCAGATTGCATTTGAAGCTACAGATAATTATGGCTACGGCTTAGGAATTGACGATATAATAGTACATGTTCCATCGTCTGCTGCAGAAATTGTTGCATTCTCATTTGCTGAGGAAGTCGAACCTGCTGTAATCAATAGCACTGAAGCAACAGTTACTAGCGTGGTTTCGTACTCAACCGCAAGCCTCAACGGACTTGTTCCTACTATAACCGTTTCCGACTTTGCAACTATAAGTCCTGCAAGCGGTGTCGCACAGGATTTCACTGCACCTGTTACTTATACTGTAACAGCAGAAGACGGAACAATCAAGGTATGGACTGTAAATGTCAGCCAGATGGCTACAGCTTCATCTGAAAAGGACATTCTTTCGTTCACATTCAATGGACAGGTTGGCGAATCGGTAATCGATGCTACTGCTCATACCGTTAGCGCTGTTGCAAACCTTAACATTGACCTTGAGTCTCCTATCACTCCTACTATCGAAGTTTCACCTATAGCAACAATAAGCCCGGCAAGTGGTGAGGCTCAGACATTCACAGAACCTGTTACGTATGTTGTAACTGCTGAAGACGAAAGTACTCAGGAGTGGATTGTTACAATAGTCCATGATTCTACAACACTTGCAAGCCTGCCTTACAGCTGCGACTTCGAGGATGCTACAGAAAATAGCAACTGGGTTCTTGATAATGGAAGCCAGACCAACAAGTGGTACATCGGTACGGCAGCAAACAACGGCGGAGAAACTGGTCTGTACATCTCCAACAACAATGGTACAAGCAACAGTTATGGAGCAACCGTTTCATATGTATATGCTTATCGCCAGATAATTGTTGAAGAAGCTGGTAACTACGACATCAGTTTCGACTGGAAGGCTAATGGTGAATCTACTCGCGATTTACTCCGTGCGTTTGCAATTCCTACAACTTTAGGTTCTAATATTGCTGCAGGTAATGCTAACGGAATGACAGCTACTACTAATACTAATCCTACAGGATGGATTGATGTTGCTAATCCGTCAGGCAAACTTAACCTTCAGACAACATGGCAGCACAGTGAAAAGTCGGTAAGCCTTGACGCTGCAGCTTACAACTTGGTATTCTTCTGGAAGAACGACGGTTCTACACAGAATATGACACCAGCTGCTGTTGACAATCTCAGCATCGAGCGTTCTAGGTTTACAATCACTGCATCTGCAGAAGGCTTGGGTTCGATTACTCCAGTAGGCGATACAATAGTTGACGATGGTGCAACTGTAGTATTCACTATGACACCTATGTCTGGTTTTGCACTTTCAAGCCTCATGGTAGATGGCGTTGACCAGTTGTCGCAGGTTGTTGATAACACCTACACATTTGAAAACATCCATGCAGACCACACTATCGTTGCTACATTCGAACCTGAAATTATCATCACGGCTACTGCTGGAAACGGCGGAAGCATCAGTCCTGAAGGACAGGTTTCTGTTGGTGCTGGTGCAAACGCAGCCTTCACAATTACAGCTGATGAAGGTTACATCATCTCGAGCGTACTCGTTGACAATACCGACGAACAAATAGCAGAAGGTGCTATTCTCACTACATTTAACTACACATTCACCAATGTAACAACAAGCCATACTATTACAGCAGCATTTGTTACTGCTCAGCCACACGTTATTACAGCAACTGCAAGCGCAGGTGGTTCTATATCGCCAAGCGGTCAGGTTTCTGTTCCTTACAACGGATCGCAGACATTCGAATTTACTCCTGACGAAGGTTACAGACTGGCTAACATTGTTGTTGATAATGGTCCTGCTACTGCAGAAAACAACACCTACACATTCACAAATGTTGTAACAAACCACACCATCAATGCAAACTTTGCAGTCAACAGCTACAACTTGACAATACATTACGTATATGCCGACAACACAACTGCTGCTCCTGTCCATACAGAAACAATAGCATTCGGTACTGAATATTCTGTTGCATCTCCTGCAATTACGGGTTATACTGCCGACATAGAAACTGTTGCAGGCACAATGCCAGCACATGATGTTGAAGCTACTGTTACATATAATGTTAACAGCTACACCCTGACAATACATTATGTATATGCCGACAACACAACTGCAGCTCCAGACCATATCGAAACTGTTGCATTCGGTGCAACTTATTCGGTTGAATCACCTGTTCTCGATGGTTACACAACTGACCAGTTGACAGTTGCAGGCACAATGCCAGCAGATGATGTTATTGTTACTGTTAGATACACGGAAAACAGCACACCTCCAACAACCTACACTATCACAGCAAGTGCAGGAAACGGTGGTTCGATTAATCCTAACGGAACAATAACAGTTAACGAACATGACGACCAGTCATTCTCTATAAGGCCAAACGACGGTTATCATATTGCAAGAGTATTGGTTGACAATGAAGATGCCACAGCAAACGTTGTAAATGGTCTCTACACATTCAGAAATGTAACAGCAAACCACACTATCAACGTTACTTTTGAGGCCGAAGCAACTCCAACAACCTACACTATCACAGCAAGTGCAGGAAACGGTGGCTCGATTAATCCTAACGGAACAATAACAGTCAACGAACATGACGACCAGTCATTCTCTATTAGGCCAAACGACGGTTATCGTATTGCAAGAGTATTGGTTGACAATGAAGATGCCACAGCAAACGTTGTAAACGGTCTCTACACATTCAGAAATGTTACAGCAAACCACACTATCAACGTTACTTTTGAAGCAGAAGCAACTCCAACAACCTACACTATCACAGCAAGTGCAGGAAACGGTGGCTCGATTAATCCTAATGGTACAATAACAGTCAACGAGCATGACGACCAGTCATTCTCTATTAGGCCAAACGACGGTTATCGTATCGAAAGAGTATTGGTTGACAATGAAGATGCCACAGCAAACGTTGTAAACGGACTCTACACATTCAGAAATGTAACAGCAAACCACACTATCGCAGTAACATTTGAAGAGGAATCAACCAATACCTACACAATTATTGCAAGTGCAGGTCCTAACGGTACAATCAATCCTAATGGAGTAATATATGTTAACGAAAGAGCAAATCAAGCATTCAGATTCACTCCTGAAAATGGATACAGAATTGCTTCCGTAACCGTTGATGGAAACGACGTAATGGATGAAGTTGTTGACTACTCATACACATTCTATGATGTTAGAGCAGACCACACTATCTACGTCACATTCACCGATAGCAATGCTGTTGACGAATACACAGCAGGGGCAATGTCGATTTACCCGAACCCGAACAACGGTATGTTCAGCATCGATTTCAACCGCATCGACGGTGATGCGACCTACCAGCTCATCGACGCTCGTGGCGCAGTTGTTGAAACTCGCGACATCAACGTGATGGACGGTGACACAATGAAATTCAACCACAACCTCCGTCCTGGCTCATACTTCGTAAGAATTATCACAGCCGACAAAGTTTATGTTGAGCAGATTGTTGTTGAATAGTCAATGCAATCAAAAATAGGAAAGCCGCTCGGAAGGGCGGCTTTCCTATTTTTTACCGTTTTATAAGTTTGAAGGTTTCTATGTTTCACGTTTTGATTGTTCTGTGGGATTGCTTTTCGATGGTTTTACATGTTGCATTTTCCACACCTATAGATTTCGCATCTTGTCGCAACTTACACCACCCAATAGGTCATCAGAGAACATCTAATCTTTTGCCGCATTTCCCCACTTCCTGCACGAAAATCCTATTCCGCACTCGATAAACTGCGCCTTGAAGCCTATCGCCTTGAGAGTAAGGTTCACGAACATAAAATTCGTAAAATAATAGCGCCCACCGATACGGGTATATATGTAGTCGCCTTTTTTTACTGTGTTATAAACATACATTCCGAAGCAAGTCACAAGTTCAAACCGCCTGTAAACAAGTTGGTGACCGACGCTCAAGCCAAGCCTAACCACATCGCCGAACTTGTCGTATTGACGAACAAGTCCCCCTTCGCTCTCATTGTAATAGTACATCAGGTTCTCTTCGTAGAACATATCCAGCGAAGCACCGACCTTGCCGATTTTTCCATACTGGTAGTTGTATCCGGCAGCCATTGTACTGCTGATAAAACCACCGCCACGACCTTCGTAACCAACTGAATATTCATCGGAAGAGACACAGGTACCCATAATCCACGCTTCGTGAGGCGACAATCCGTCCTGATAGTTTTTGCGTTCCCTAGTGAATTCCTTGGTACATAAATCTTTGGACAATGCCAGTGAAACAAAAACGTCGTTAAGACCAAGGTTAGGCTTTTTCACTGCGCCATTGGAATAATGCAGGAATCCAGGTGAAAGCCTAAGCGCAAAATCGGAAGGCAACTTGAACACCAAATTGAAACCAAGGTTAAAGTAAAAGCAAAGGTTGGTGCTTACGGCAATATTCAGAGGATTTGTCTCCCTGTCGTATTTGTGCGTAAGGTAGGCAAGACCTGCATTTATACGCAATCCCAATCCAAACCAATTCTTTTCGTAAAGCGAAAAGTCCATAAACGAGTATGCAGCACAAGCAGAACCAAGTACACCGTGATTCCAGATGTAGTTGTAGTTAATACCGAATCCGTGTTTCGGGAAACGGTACTTGACATCGTAAAAGTTATCGGTATGCGTCGAAAAGTAATAGTTTATCTCTCCTGCCATTGCTGGCTGCGCAAGAGCATCCATCCCTAGCCTATGCGGGACAATACGTCCGCCATAAAGTCTAGCCTCAATACCGTGCGTTCTTTGTGCCGACATATAACAGCACAATGACAACAACATGGCTAATAGAAGCAACCTTTTCATTTGGAAGCGGTTAAGTAAACAACAACTGCTATGATTGCAAAGATGAAGTTAGGAACCCACACAGCAAGCATTGCACTCAACATGCCTCCTAGAGCAAATGTAGTGGAGAATCTCTGGAACAATATGTATGAGAAACTTAGCAACATACCGATTGCAATATTCAGCCCCATCCCTCCCCTACGCTTTTTTACAGAAAGAGAAAAACCTATTATTGTCAGTATGAAAGTGGAAAATGGCGTTGACATACGGTTGTACAACTCTATTTCGCTTGAAACTACCGCCGATGTTCCAGACAATTTCTGCTCCGCTATATATTCTCGCAACTCCTTGTCGTTCAATGCTTCAACCGATGACATTCTCTTAAAGAAATCGTCAGGAGTAATGCGTATTACCGTATCTTTCTGCACACCTGTTTCAATGGTTTCGGTGCCATCGCCAAAAGTTCTTATGCAATAGTCCATCATTTTCCACGTCTGTCTATTTTTATCCCATTGTATCATATCGGCAGTCATCTTCGATACCAAAGTTACTCCGTCAAACTTTTCTAGCGACATACGAAGTCCTACACCATGTTCTCTATTAAAATTTTCAACATAGAAATACACACCAGGTTCCAACTGCCTGTGAATATTGAATGAGCTTATCCTCTGCCCCTTCGTCACATACTTTTCCTCGAAAGCCAGCCTTTCCTTATTGCAGTCGGGAATTACATAATTACCTAGAATAAAAGAAAATGCAGTTATTAACGTTCCTCCGACAAAATATGGAAGCAATAGTCTGAATCTGCTAATACCACTTGCAAACATAGCAATAAACTCCGACTTGCCAGCCATCTTGGAAGTAAAGAATATTACAGATATAAATACGAACAACGCACAGAAAAGGTTTGCGAAGTTAGGTATGAAATTAAGATAATACTTGAATATTATGTCTGGAACCGTAGCACCACGTGAGATGAAATTATCAATTTTCTCGGAGATGTCGAACACTACGGCCACGCATACAATGAGGAAGAGGGCAAGGAAGAACGTGCCCATAAATTTCCGCAGAATATACCAGTCGAGTTTTTTCAACTATAATCTCCTTCCTAATTTTTCAATCATCATATTCTTCCATTCCGAGAAAGTTCCGTCGGCAATGTGCTGACGAGCCAAGTCTACCAAATGCAGATAGAATCCGAGATTGTGTATACTTGCAATCTGCGCGGCCAGCATTTCACCGGCAATAACCAGATGTCTCAAGTATGCCTTAGAGTAGAACGAATCGACGATTGTCGTTCCGTTTTCATCAAGCGGAGAAAAGTCATCCTTCCACTTTTCGTTGCGCATATTCATAGTGCCTTCCATCGTGAAAAGCATACCGTTACGGGCATTGCGAGTTGGCATTACGCAGTCGAACATATCTATTCCTCGCGCAATTCCTTCAAGAATATTCGCTGGAGTGCCAACGCCCATAAGGTAGCGAGGCTTGTCTTGCGGCAAATGTTCGTTTACGATTTCAATCATATCGTACATCTGCTGGGTAGGTTCGCCAACCGAAAGACCGCCTATTGCATTGCCTTCCGCACCGATGTCGGCAACATATTTTGCCGACTCTATACGCAAATCCTCGTAGGTAGAACCTTGCACTATCGGGAAAAATGCCTGACGATAGCCATACAAGCCTTCGGTCTCATTGAAGTGCTTCCATCCGCGCGAAAGCCACGAGTTGGTGAGTTTCAACGACTTGGCAGCATACTTGTAATCACATGGATAAGGCGTGCATTCGTCGAAAGCCATCATTATGTCGGCTCCGATGTTGCGCTGTATGTCAACCACACGTTCAGGTGTAAAAATGTGCTTCGAGCCGTCA
>CAJOEG010000076.1:7735-10522 GCA_905233405.1 uncultured Bacteroidales bacterium
CCACCACTGTCGGTAAGAATAGGTCTGTCCCAGCCGTTGAACTTGTGCAGACCGCCAGCCTTGTTTATGATTTCAATTCCTGGACGAAGGTAGAGATGGTATGTGTTGCCAAGTATTATCTGTGCATTGATTTCGTTCTTAATCTCGTATGTGTGAACACCTTTTACTGTTCCGCAAGTACCTACGGGCATAAAAATCGGTGTCTGTATTTCACCGTGGTCGGTAGTGATTACACCTCGACGGGCATTGGTCTTGTCGTCCTTATGTAAGATTGTAAAATTCATAGGCGCAAACTTACATAAAAATCCAAAATTTTTGTGTATGTTTGCAAAAAATTTAATATAGATAAAAATGAGAAATATATTTATTGTATTGACAATAATGGTCGTTGCTTTATGCTCGTGCAAAAAGATAAGTGGAAACGGAGATGTCATAACCGAAACAATAAGCCTAGAAGAGTATTTCAACGAAGTAAGAAACGAGACAAAATTTGATATTGAAGTATATTTTGCAAATGAAAACAATGTTGTTATTACTGGAGAATCAAACATAATCCATTCTTTATCAATAAATGTAAAATCCAAACAACTAGTTATCAAGAAAGCAAAAGCCAAATACACTCTTTTTAACACAAAGCCAGTAACAATAAAGGTGTACATGAATAACCGCAATCAATTAAAGTTCTCCAGTTATGGAGTTGGAGCAGGCAACATAAAAATAGATTCTCCGCTATCTGAGAAAATAACGTATGAAAGTTCTGGTACTGGCGATATCACTGCATTTAATACAGAAAATGAAGCCGTCGAAGTCAAAATTACTGGGTCTGGGAATGTTGAAATTTCAGGAGTCGCTGGAGAAGTCATTATAAGGAACAGCGGATCTGGCAACGCTAAGTGCTACAGCCTTAGCGCCCAATTTGTAGAAATACACAATTCCGGTTCGGGTAGAGTTGAAGCTTTCGCTACCGATGCTATAGAAATCTGGCAAACAGGTTCTGGAGAAGTGTATACTGGTGGCACAGAAAATGTTATATTCCACTAAGAAAATAAATGTCCGGAATATATATACATGTTCCATTTTGCAAATCAAAGTGCATATACTGCGACTTTTATTCAATAGCTGTACATTCGCTTATTGAAGATTATTGCAATGCTCTGAAAAAAGAAATTGCATCACGCAAAAACCAACTGTCCGACAAGCACATACAAACAATATATTTTGGAGGCGGCACCCCATCAATGCTCGAAATAAAAAGTATAGAAACAATACTTGCCGAAATATATCTCAACTACAACATATCCGAGACGGCAGAAATCACATTCGAAGCCAATCCAGAAAATTTAAGTTCCGAATATCTTTCGGCACTTAAGTTTCGACGATAGTACACTAAAATACCTGAAACGACGCCATACCGCAAAAGAAGCCATCGAAAGCGTGCTTACCGCCCAAAAATGTGGGATTGACAACATAAGCATCGACCTAATATATGGCATTTCGGGCATTGACAACGAAATATGGAAAAAACAACTTGACACAGCTTTTTCTTTACCAATAAGCCATCTTTCGTGCTACTGCCTTGGCATCGAAGACAACACCCTACTCCACCGCTACACAACCGAAGGCAGATACATTCCATCCGACGATGAAAGTTGTTTGCAGCAGTTCATTACTTTCGACTGTAAAGTTAGAGAAAACGGCTTCGAACACTACGAAATTTCAAACGCCAGCAAGCCTAACATGCGTTCTCGACACAATTCATCGTACTGGAACAGAACCGAATACCTTGGTTTCGGTCCTGGCGCACACTCCTACTACAACGGCATTCGCACATGGAACATCTCCAACGTAAAAGAATACATTATAAAGACATCAGAAGGAAATTTATGCAATACCACCGAAAATCTCTCAGAAACGGACATCTTTGAAGAAACCATAATGCTCGGATTAAGAACAGCAAACGGTATCAACATTCAAGAGATTGAACAGCATTTCGGAAAAGAGAAAGCACTAAAAATCTGTACGACGATAAAAAAATTGCCACCTGACCTCTACAACTTCGACGGCAATCGCTTTACGCTCACACCGAAAGGTATGTTTTTGTCGGACGGCATAATAGTCGAGCTAATAAATATATGAGTTAGTTGTAAGATTCTAGTCCAATTTCAGCACCGCCAAGAAAGCTGACTGTGGTACTTCAACCGAACCAATCTGGCGCATACGTTTCTTTCCTTCTTTCTGTTTTTCAAGAAGTTTGCGTTTACGGGTAATATCCCCACCGTAGCACTTAGCTGTAACATCCTTGCGTACAGCCTTGACTGTTTCACGGGCAATGATTTTGCCGCCGATTGCAGCCTGAATTGCGACATCGAACTGATGGCGAGGGATAAGTTCCTTCAGTTTTTCGCACATACGACGACCAAAAGTCTGAGCATTGCTGACGTGAGTCAATGTTGACAGAGCATCAACCATTTCGCCATTTAGCAGAATGTCAAGGCGAACAAGTTTCGACAGCTTATATTCCGACTGGTAGTAGTCAAACGATGCATAACCTTTCGAGATGCTCTTAAGCTTGTCGTAAAAGTCGAAAACAATTTCACCCAACGGCAAGTCAAAATGCAATTCCACACGGTCAGCACTCAGATAAACCTGATTTAAGAAAGTTCCTCGCTTGTCGATACACAATTTTATAATAGGACCAACATAATCAGCCTTAGTGATTATAGTACCACGAATAAACGGCTCCTCAACGTGGTCAAGATAGTTTGGTCCAGGCATTCCAGAAGGATT
>CAJOEG010000077.1:0-12230 GCA_905233405.1 uncultured Bacteroidales bacterium
CACATAAACCTCTTTTGTATCCTTGTCGAACTTAAACCTCTCATCAATACGCATACCAACTACCCACACAATTTTTCCGTCGGACTCAAGTATGCGGACATTAGACTTTTCCGCCTGCGACAATTTTTCATCCTTGAAAAAGTCGCTCAGCTTACGCATTCCCTTCATTCCCAACGGCATAAACTTGTCGCCAAAATTCCATTTGCGCAACGTAAGCGGAAATTTCAACTTCTTGACATCAATGTATGCAACCTGCGGATTCTTGTCAAACACGAAATCGTCGTCGCAATAGGCGAACGAAATTTCAAAACCATACTTTTTCAGTTCGCCGATAGCATTGACAGTCACTACCGATTCATCATTTTCTCCGACCGATTTCTGCACCTCGATATATTCACGGTTGCGAACTATTTCCACACCGTCCATTTCACACTTGCGACCTGTCTGCGCCTCAAGCAGGCACACAGATTCGCTCGCCAGTGGCTTAGGAACACCCTCGCCTATCAGCATTTCGAAAAGTACGGTCGAAGGTGCCGCAGTCTGCATAATTTTCGCAACATCAATCCGCAGGAAACCATTGTCATTCGACATTGCAACCTCCTTTGCCCTACGAACATAATCGTTCATAATTCTCTCCGTTTCAGCAAAATACGAAACCGATTTCAATATATTTTCCTTTGCCGCAACGTTTATTTCCTCAAGCAGTGGAATCACCAGATGGCGAACCTTGTTGCGTGCATATTTGGTAGTAGCATTTGTCGAATCGTTGTGAAACGGAATGTTGTCTTCCGTAGAAATCTGCACTATGTCGGCCCTCGAAACCTCAATAAGCGGACGGAAAAGTTTGCCTGCCAGAGGTTTCATTCCCGAAACGCCACGGATTCCTGTGCCTCGCGTAAAGTTAAGGATTGCTGTCTCAACCTGGTCGTCGGAATTATGAGCGAGTGCTATGTACGAACAGTTTTCCTTCTCGGCAAGTTCGTAGAACCAGTCGTAGCGAAGTTTACGTGCAGCCATCTGGATTGACAGCCCTGTTTCGTCGGCAAACTTGTGAGTATCAAACGTATTGACAAAGCAAGGAATGTACATCTTTTCGCACATTTCACGGACAAACTGTTCATCGCCGTCCGACTCGTCACCACGCAACCTGAAATTGCAGTGAGCGACAACACATTCGTAATTCATTTCGTTCAACAAACTGAGCATAACCATCGAATCGATGCCACCGCTTACCGCACAAAGCAAACGTGTCCCCTTGGGAACTCCGTAACTCATAATCAACTCCTTAACCTTTGTCTTCTGCATATTCTGTAAACGGAAAATCTCCGTGTTCCTTTAAAATTTTCAAATATTCAGTCCGTGGAATCTCCTCACCACCAAGACTTTCAAGCAAGTCCGTCTTCTGCTGGCAATCAATCACAACCACACCGTTTTTCAGACAGAAATCCACAAGCGCACAAAATGCGACCTTCCCCGCATCGGTAACCTCGTGAAACATTGATTCTCCGCTAAATACCTTTCCGATAAGGTTTCCGTAAAGACCGCCAACAAGCTTGCCATCCTGATAAGTTTCAAACGAATAGCCATACCCCCACTCGTGAAGTTTTGTGTAAGCCTTGATTATGCTTTCCGTAATCCAAGTCCCCTCCTGGTCGGGACGTTCAATCGAAGCACAACGGCGAATAACAGCCTCAAAGTTAGTGTTAATCTTGACGGTAAAGTTTCTGCAACTACGTCTCAACGACTTGGAAATGTGAGCCTTCTCGGGAAAAACCACAAATCGTGGGTCAAGCGAAAACCACAGCAGTTCCATATCCTCGCACGGCCACGGAAAAATCCCCGAACAAAGAGCCAGAAGTACCCTGTCGGGCGAAAAATCGCCACCCACAGCGACAAGTCCGTCACTGTCGGCTTCGTTAGGGTCTGGAAACCATAGGAAATCATCTGGAAGACGATACAATGCCATAGTGCGACAAAGGTAAGCAAAAATATCAATCCATTAGCTTCCCTTATTTAAGAATATACACACAACAGCACATAAAATGAAAAAATAGAACCATACAAATATGATTTGTTCAGAATATTAATTTTCAACACATTAAACAAGAAATAATAATCAAAGAAAAGATTTTCAGGATTATCAGCATAAAACACAATATTATTATTAGATTTGCAAAGTAATTTTTTAGATCTTTTTATGTCTAATTTTACTAGTTTGAAGAAAAATATTATAAAAAAAACTATTTGGAGGAACAACATAAAATGAAAATGTATATACAGAGCAATTTCTACATCACAAGCACACATTCATTGCATAGAGAAATAACTGATTCATAACAACTTATAAAAATAGAAAAAGATTGGCATAATAATTGTAGTGACAGTCCCGTCTTTGTGACGAAATGCATTAAAAGACTCCGTGCACCAGTTACAAAGGACAAATAAAGTTAATTATAAATGAGGAGTCTATTTAAGTAATTTATATGAAAAAATTAATATCGGCAATACTTATTTTGCTACTTTCTGCGGGAATAGGGTTCGCACAGAACACTATAATTAAAAAGTCTTCGTCAAACTCAGGCTCGACAACCACAAAAACGTCAACAACCAATACAAATCAAGGTTCTACTGAAACAAAGGGAAATCCTAGCACCCCCACTACATCCAGCAGTACAAATAGCAGTACAGAAACATCCCCATGGGCAAATACAACCCCGACCGATGATACTCCTGCAACGACAACAACTGCAAAATCAGATTTCACACTCGACCATTTCATTATTGGTGGCGGTATAAATGCAGGAGCCACACTTTCGTCGAACATTGTTGGTACTGGTGCTATGATAGGTCTCGAATTTGAGGTAATGGTACAGTTCAAGCACCACAGACTCGGAATCGGTGGAGACAAGGAACTGATGCTCACATTGGAGAATTTAGGAACAGTTATAGGTACTTGGGGCAATTCGAACTGCAACCTAAATAAAGTATACTTTACGTACGAATGGACTTTGTTCAAGCGCAGTCCTATCAACTTTACCGCTGGTCTTAAAATCGGCTCATTTGATGTTGGAAATTCCGAAAAACAACGAGATGGAACAGCCAGCACAAAGACACCATTCTTCGGCGCTGTAGGAATTGCCTTTGAAGTTGGACATCCAAGATTCTTATTGTACATAAAGCCAGAAATTGGTTACAACTCATACGACACTGGTTCGTGGAAAAAAGATATCTACGCAATGGCAACAGTAGGTTTCCGCTGGAAGACAAAACGTCTGGACAAGTATGAAAGTCTGAACACAACGACAACAGAAACAGGCAAAAAATTTGAATAATTATAAATTTAACAAAAAGAATCATGAAGAAATTAGTTTTGGCAATTATGATGGCTTGCATAGCATTCGCAGGCTTCGCACAGGACAAGAAAGCAGCAGTAGAAGTAAAATCGACAGTTGCAAGCGGATTCGACAAATGCGCAATGTATCCTGGAGGTGAAAATGGTGTAAACACATTCATACACAAGAACATTGACTATCCTATGGCAGCAATGAAAAGCGGCAAGGAAGGCGATGTAACAGTACGCTTCACCGTAAACACCGACGGCTCGGTATCGAATGTAAAAGTTGTAAAAGGTCTTGAACCAAACCTCGACGCAGAAGCTGTAAAGGTTGTCAGCAAGATGAAAGGCTGGACACCTGCTATGAAAGGTGGCAAGGCTGTAGCAATGGACTACGAAGTAAAATGCAACTTCAAGAAGGAATAACGTAAAAAATCTCCTTTTAATCCAAGCCTTCCGTCGTAATGATGGGAGGCTTTTTTATTTGAATAATTTACAAAATACATTAATTTTGTCGCATAAAAATTATCAACTATGGACAAGATTGAAGAAGCGGCAAAACTTATTGCCAACGCAAAATGCCTGTGCGTGTTCACTGGTGCGGGCGTATCGAAGGAAAGCGGAATACCAACCTTCAGGGGAAGCGAAGATAGCGTTTACGAAAACTACGACCAGTCGATGCTGGAACTGAACACCTATATCCACCGCACCGAAGAGGCATGGCCTGTGGTCAACAAGGTATTCTACAAGTTTTTCAAGGATGCGCAACCAAATGCCGCACACAAGACACTTGCAAAATGGGAAAAAGAAGGATTGGTAAAAGCAGTAATCACGCAAAACATCGACTCGTTGCATCAGGCGGCTGGAAACAAGCACGTTATTGAGTTTCACGGAGGCAAGGGACATTTTGTCTGCCTCAAGTGTGGAAAGAAATACCCGACAACTTCGCTACAACTTACCAACCAAGTTCCTCGCTGCGAATGCGGTGGCGTACTGAAGCCAGGTTTTATTTTCTTTGGAGAAGGAATCCCCGAAGATGCATACACCGAATCGTTTGACCTAGCAGGAAAATGCGATGTAATGCTGGTAATAGGTACAACCGGCGAAGTTCAGCCTGCAGCATATCTGCCTCACGTTGCAAAGCAGCACGGAGCAAAAATTATTGAAGTCAACCCGCAGAAATCGGCATACACCGACAGGATTATCGACATCTACCTCGGAATGGGCGCAGTTGAAGCGATGACAAAGATTGATGAAAAAATACAAAAACAGAAGTAAAGATGAAAATAGTACAAGTTGAATCGTTGGGCGTATCGAAGCAGGAACTCGACATCGCAAAGCAGGAATTTGAAAGTTTAGGTCACCAATATACATACTACTCAGACATACCAAAGGATGAAGACGAACTGATTTCTCGCATGAAGGATGCGGAAATTGTGAATATCAGCAATATAAAGTTGACAGCAAGGGCAATAGAGTCTTGTCAGAACCTGAAATACCTGAACGTAGCCTTCACCGGCACCGACCACGTTGACATAGAATGCTGCCGCAAGCACGGGATAAAGGTCAGCAATGCCGCCGGATATTCTACCGAAGCAGTTTCGGAACTTGCCGTAGGTCTTGCCGTCGCACTGATGCGCAACTTCAGCCAGATGGACAGCAACACCCGTAATCTTGGTAACCGAAACAATTTCCTTGGCACGGAACTTTGCGGAAAAACAGTTGGAATTGTAGGCACCGGCAATATCGGACTTGCTACAGCAAAAATTTTCAAGGCATTCGGATGCAAGATATTGGCTTATAGCAGAACACAAAAAGACATTGACGGCATAACCTACACAAGTCTTGACGGACTTTTTGCCAACTCCGACATCATCAGTTTGCATATTCCTGCAAATCCACAGACAAAAGGACTGATTAGCAAAGATTTGCTTGCAAGAATGAAAAACACAGCAATAATCATAAATACAGCACGTGGTCCTGTTATGGACAATACCGCACTTACAGAACTGCTGAAAGCAGGGAAAATCGCAGGAGCAGGAATCGACGTTTACGAAACTGAACCGCCTCTGCCAGAGAACTATCCGCTCCTCTCCGCTCCCAACACAATACTTTTGCCACACGTTGGTTACGCCTCCAAGGAAGCTATGCAGAAAAGGTTTGTCATTGTACGTTCCAATTTGCACTCATACTTGCAAGGACAACAAGAAAACGTAATATTGTAAAACGAATAATAAACGTATGTTTAAGTTTATGTTCAAAATATCGTACCAAATTCATTAAGTGTTTCAAAAAATCGCTATCTTGACAAAAATTATGCTATGCAAAGGTGCCTTACAAAATACATACTATTTCTTATACTAGCAATGGCATTAATCCAATCGTGCAAGCCAGAGGATGAATATCCAATAGAACCTACAATAAGTTTCAAGGAATTCTACTTTACCGACACCGTACTTCTTGGCAACACCGTCAAGCGAGGTACACTCACCTTCTCGTTTACCGACGGCGACGGTGACATTGGGTTCGACACCATACAGCCACGAAAGAACACAATATTTATGACCAAGCACAAACTGAAAAACAACGTGATTACGCAGATGGACTTGCTTGTAGATCTGAATTACTTTGTGGAACGTATCTACAAGGACGAAAAGAAACAAGCCGTGAGTGGCGACATGAAAGTCGAAGACCTCAACGAATATGCAATGTCGTTTGGCGATACTATTATGTACAAGTTCTACATTGTTGACCGTGCTGGCAACAAAAGCAATACCGACAGCACAGGACTGATAATCATTGGAAACTAAGCTTTCTAATCATTTTTCAAAAAAAGTCGAAAATAATTTTGCACTGTAAAATATTTGCAGTACTTTTGCAGTCCGTTTCCGAAAGGAACGAGGTCCCATAGCTCAGTTGGTTAGAGCACCTGACTCATAATCAGGGGGTCCTAGGTTCAAGCCCTAGTGGGACCACAAATTTAAAATCCTAAATTGCTAAAAATAAGCGACTTAGGATTTTTCTTTTACAAGTTGCCCAAAATTTGCCCCAACCTATTATATTATAACAATAGGAAACACCCTAATCTCATCGTTTTTCACATTTATAAGTTGCCAACCATCTTCAAAACAACATCGAACCAATTAAAACGTCAATCGTAACTTTCAAATCGTAAATAATCCTTATCTTTGCCCCCGAGTAGGTCAGTCTATCGCGTTACCGCAAGGTAATGAGGAAAGTCCGGACAGCACAGGGCGTTGCGCTCTTGAAATAAGAGAAGTCTGTGAAGGTTTGGCAGCGGAGAAGAGAACGACTTCCTTGGCGACAAGGTAAAGGTGAGAAGGTGGAGTAAGAGCCCACCGGTGGCGATGGCGACATCGGCAGCCGTCCGCCCCGCAAGCTGCAAGTTCATGTATATCGGCGTTATAGGGTTGCCCGCCCGAGCCGAGGGGTAGAATGCACAGATAAATGATAGACAGCATCCCACGATGCCACAGAATTCGGCTTACGGCCTGCTCGTTTTTTCAGAAACACAAAAAAGGCTACCACCTGGCAGCCTTTTTTGATTTTTAATTATCCATTATTCATTGTCCATTGTTAATTCCTCTACATGCAGTGTATGTATTTTTCAACCAATTCACGGATTTCTTCGGTCTTACCGTAGAGTTTTTCACTCAGACCCTTGTCGTTGTATGCCTTCAAGCCCTTGATAACAGCATCGATAAGTCCTGGTTGGAAANGAAGAACTTGCGCTTTGTATCAAGTGCCTCAGCCGAATCCCAACAGCAATCCGGAAGTGCCTTCAGCTTAGCCAACTTGTCCTTGAATTCCTCGCTGAAGATGTTTACATTTACATACAAGTCCTTAGCCATCTTGAGCGAACCACGCATTGTAAGTCCGTGCTGTGCTGCAACAATCAGAGCTGCCATATACAGGTACAAGTCAGCCGAACCATCACCACTGCGGATTTCAACGGTCTGCTTGCTGTCGTAATTGCCAGCCTTGCTCTTTTCCTGCGGATTTGCATCGCGGAACATATTGATGTCGCCAGTCCAGCCCAGCGGAACACGAACGAGAACGCTCCTGTTGCGGTCGCCCCAGCAGATGTTGGTAGGAGCTTCCTGATGAGGAACAAGACGCAAATACGATGTCGGAATTGTATTTCCGAAAGCGGTGAGAGCATCGGCAAGGTCGAGGATACCGGCAATCATCTTGCGGGCATCGTCGCTGAGAACGCCATTGTCAACCATCATGTTCTTGCCGTCCTTCGAGAGCATCATGTGGATATGCAGACCGCTACCAGCCTTACCGACAGTAATCTTCGGAGCAAAGCTCAAGTTTACGCCATAGTCACTGCAGAGTTTTCGAAGAATCCACTTTGCGATAATCAACTGTTCTACAGCCGATTCTGCCTCGCAAGGAAGGAATTCTATTTCCTGCTGCTCGTAGTAGAAATCGCCATCGGTGAAGTTGCCAACCTCGGAGTGTCCGTACTTAATCTTACCGCCACACTGAGCAATAAGGAAATTGTCAATAGCAGAAATAAAAGCCGAACCTTCATATTCATTGATTATTTTCTCAATTCCAACCTAAGCACCCTAATCGGTCTGTCCTTGCCTTGCGCCCAAAGCCTTGAAAGTGTAACCAGTTGTGTCTTTCAACTTCTGGTGAGCCTTCTTCAAAATGTTTTCGGGCGACGATGCCAGCGGCTTGCCGTTGTTGTCGTAGTACGAGCAAAGTATGTCGATGCTCGGAATTTCCTCGAAAGGATTTACGAAAGCGGTGCGGTACTTTGGAATTACATACAAGTCGCTCGAACCAGCACCGATAAAAGTAAACAGGCTGGAACCGTCAACGCGCTCGCCAGTGGTAAGAATCTGGTCGAGGTATTCGGCACTGTTGATTACGAAGTTCAAGGTCTTGAGCCTGCCGTCGCCACCAACATAGCGGAAGTTGAGCATCTCGATGTTGTTTTCTACAATATATTTGATGATGTCAGCCTTTGTGAACTCCTCACAAGGCTTCTGCAAAAACCTTTCAAGAAGGTTTGGACTTAAATCAAAATTCTTCTTTTCCATTTCAAAAATAAATTCAAAAATTTTTTGGCGAAGTTAATTATATTTACTCACTTTGCAACTTATAAAAAGATATGTTTTATAATATGTTTTTCGCACTGTCAAAAATACTGCAATATTTGTTCTCTCCGCTGATTTGGATATTGATAATCTTCGTGTTGTCGTTCTGCTTCAAGAAAGATAAAGTCAAAAAAGGATTGCGCATCACGACACTTGTGCTACTCCTGTTGTTTACCAATCCGCTGCTTGTAAACCTAAGCCTTGGCGCATGGGAAGAAAAGCCAGTGCAGGAAAACGAACTAAAGGAATGCTACGACTACGGAATTGTGCTAACGGGAATGATTCTCTACGATACCGAAAATGAAAAGATAGAGTTCGGACAGTCCACCGACAGAATCCTCGAAACCGTGAGGTTGTACTATGCAGGTCGCATAAAAAAGATTTTCATTTCGGGAGGCTCGGGACTTCTGCTTGACCAGACGCACAAGGAATCGCAACTGCTAAAAGATTATCTTACAAGCATAAACGTTCCCGAAGAAGACATAATCATCGAAACAGAGTCACGTAACACACACGAAAATGCAGTCGAAGCAGCAAAGGCTTTGCTCCCGACAGAAAATTCCAACACCTATTTATTAATAACAAGCGCCTCGCATTTCCGCCGTGCAGCCAAATGTTTCGAAAATGAAGGTTTTACTTTTGACTCCTACCCTGTTGACTATTGTAGTCGAAAACTGGGAGCCAATCCCGAGACATGGCTAATCCCTGTACCATCGGCATTCTCTACTTGGAATATGCTGATTCACGAAATTGCAGGATATGTGATGTATGACTGGAATGGATACTTCTAGAAAAATGTTTCTTTATGGAAAGCTCCTTCTCGATTGAATCTTTGTTTGAATCATCAAATTATTGTATCACCCCTCCTGCCACCACATCGTCGCCTTCGTACAGAACTGCCGACTGACCAGGCGTTGCGGCCGAAACTGGTTCGGCAAAACGGATTAATAACTTATCCCCTTCCTGCCTTGCCTCGCACTCCACGCCACGACTATTGTAGCGAATCTTGCATTCCAACCTCATCGGTGAAAGTAGATTTTCGTACTTCATAAAATTAAGGTCGCTGACGACAATTTCCGAGCGCATCAAATCCTCGCGTTCGCCAAGAGTTACGGTATTCTTTTCGGGATTAATCTCCGTCACAAACACTGGATGCCCAACCGCCACATTCAAGCCCTTGCGCTGCCCGATTGTATAGAACGGAAATCCTTTGTGACGACCAAGAACCTTGCCGTCGGTAGAAAGGATGTCGCCCTCCCCTATTTTTTCATCAATGTCGGGAACCTGTGTGCGAAGGAAATTTCGGTAATCGTCGTCGGGCACAAAGCATATTTCCTGGCTTTCGCGCTTCTTTACCAATGCTTTGAAACCTTTTTCGTCGGCTATTGCACGAATTTGGTCCTTTGTGTATTCGCCAAGTGGAAAAACTGTCCGTGAAAGATTTTCCTGCGACAAACGCCATAGGAAATATGTCTGGTCCTTACTCAAATCTACGCCCTTGCGCAGAAAATACCGTCCATTTCCGTGCATAATACGCGCATAATGTCCAGTTGCAATGTATTCACAGCCAAGTTCGTCTGCTTTCTGCAACATGATGCCCCACTTTATCTCGCGATTGCATACCACACAGGGATTTGGAGTGCGTCCGTGAAGGTATTCTGAAACGAAATTGCTGATTACAGTCTCGGCAAAGCGCTCGCGGAAATCGACAATATGATGGTCAATTCCCAAGGACTGTGCAAAACGCTTGGCTTCCATTATGCTCTCGATGGTACAGCAACCTTTTTCACGGGCAATGCACGATTCCTTCATCGAATCGTAGGTACGGAAAGTCGCGCCCACAATTTTGTACTTGTCGAGCAACATAAGCGCCGACACCGAACTGTCGATGCCACCGCTCATTGCAAGGAGAAGTTTTTTCATCTCGGCACAGATTTATTTCTTCGACTTTTTGCCAGAATTTGATGATGATGCTTCTCGAGTATTAGCTGGCGGATTTCCATAATCGACATTGGAATTGTGACGGAAAAACTCCATCGGGTCGTCAAGGTAATCCTCGGGACGCATAAACTGGTCCTGATGTTCCTTTGCCCATTCGGCCTTTCTACGCCATTCTTCCATCTGCTCCTTTTCCTTATCGGAATGACCATGCTTGTACACAACGGTTTCGCCCGACTTGTCGGTTCGGTAGTCTTTCCATTCGCCCTCCTTATTGCCGTATGCGTAATCGCCTTCCTCCTCAAGAGAGCCGTCTGGAGCATAAATTTTCCAATGTCCGTGACGAGCGCCATCCTTGTAGAAGCCATCCTCGTGCATATTCCCGTTATCGAAATAGTACTTGTAGTAGCCATTGCGCGTTCCATTGGCATACATACAGTCAAGAACAAGCTTAGTAGTATTCGGATAATAAATTTTCACATTGCCTTCGGCCTTGCCGTGAACATAATTAATTATTTCCATCAACTTTCCCGACTCGGTAAACATCTGCCATTCTCCGTGACGCTTTGTTTCCTCGTCATAGCCACCAGTAGCAGCAGTTGCACCGCTTTCCCAGAACATCTCAACCTTCGAGGAATGGTCGTCATTGTAAACAAGAATTGACTTTTTCTTGCCGTTCTCGTAGTAATACTTGAATGTTCCAGAAGGTATGTCGTTAGTGAAAAAACCTTCGTAGCGAACATTGCCGTTGCTGTACTTCTTTATCCACTTGCCCTGCTTCTTCTTGTTGATGTCGATGTAGTTTATAACCGAACCATCGGCCTGCCTTTCGCCAATCACCTGTGAATTACCAGAAAACGAAACAAACGAAAGTGCAGCGGCAACGACCAATATCTTAATTGCGATTAATCTCATAACTTTACGAATTTTACAGTTTGTACCTTATCATTATTTGTTATACGACAAAAATAAACGCCAGGTTTCAACCCCGACACATCTATATTGCATTTTTCCGAACAACCGACGTATGAAAACATCGTTTTGCCCGAAATATCAACAATTTGCAAATCTGATGCCACATTAACTTCCACAGAAATCATATCACGGACAGGGTTAGGATAAATAGAAGCATCTGTCATGGGAACACCCTGAAAATCAACCAAGTCGACTCCGAATGGTGTTACAAAACCGCATCTGTCATTACGTCCCTTGTAAGTTCCGAACATATAATCAGGATTATAGTCGTAGGCAGTCTCAAAAACGCTTACATGAATAGAATCCGCACCCTCGCCCATCTGGTCGTATGACTGAATCACAAGGTCGAGCTTGCCATTTCCGTTGACATCGCCAAGATTGACGGCACTCATGAACGAAAGTCCTTGTATCCGCAAAGGCGACTCTGTGGTTTCATGGAAATCGGACAAGTCGGGATTCGCCTCAAAGATATGCACATAACCTTTGCCGTTGGCATCGCCAGAAATAGAAGTGCCGAAAATGTAAATCTTCTCCAAATCGGTCGAATACATATAGGTAGTAACGCCTTCACTACCTCCTTCGTCCAAAATTGTACGAGAAAAAGGAAATCCGCTTATATATGTTCCATCGGGGCGCATTGCGTTGATAGCCGCATACCATTCACGCTGCGTAAACATATAGAAATCAAAGTCATCGCCAAGTCCTGCAACCGTCGGCGCTGTATATGTCCACGCATTATCTACCGTTGGCATAGGCCATCCTTCCGAAAACTGACCGTTAGTTTCCAAAGAGTAGAAAATCGGTGTATCACCGTGGCTTGCGCCAACAAATACCGTCTTTTCGGCAGT
>CAJOEG010000077.1:12306-14552 GCA_905233405.1 uncultured Bacteroidales bacterium
GCATAAATTGCAGCCGTGGTATTCAGTACGATAACGCTATCTATCATTTGCCCCGACTTGCTGTCGTAGCCTACAGATGGAGTAACGGCAAAGCGTCCAGTTACATTCTTCGGGAAACCGCTACGCACAGAGCCATCGGGTTCATAGACATACAATTTACTCTGTGAAGAACCGAACTTTGCAACAATAATTTCCATCTGCCTGTCACCATCGAAGTCGGCAATTACAGGACTACCCATAATCATTACTGTATTTGTATAGGTCTTTGGAAAACCTTCGCGGACATTGCCATCCTTGTCGAAAATATAGAAGTACGAAGTGCTTGCCCCTGCCGGAGCTCGCGTGTACATCAGGATTTCCAAGTTGCCATCGTTGTCGATGTCGGCACACGAAGGCGGATAATAGGCAATTCCTTGCAAATCAACACGCCAAATGCAAGTTCCATTGCCACTATATGCATAAATTGCAGTGTCGGCACCAAAAATTATCTCGTCGATGCCATCACCGTCCAAGTCTGCAAGACACAAACCCCGAACATTCATATAGTACTCGTCCTTCGAAAAAGTCTTAGGCCACCCCTGCAACTGCTGCGTCAGCGACTTTTCTGCAACTAAAGAAATATCATTCGATTTCATAAGCACCGATTCGCCAGCACCAGTACATACTGCATTATACATCTGAGCATTGGCAGAAATCACTATTACAAAAATGGAAACTATCAACAATAACCTTTTCATATCTTCTAACATTTTATATACAAGGCACATACAAGTCCTTCTTCGGATTTACGCACAACACCGGGATTCCTTTCTCGTTGGCTATAATCTTGGCTTCGGGAAAACCGAAAAGCTTATGCCACAGACGCTCCTCCTTGGTGGTGGTTATAACAATCAGCTTGCACTCGTTGTTTGAAGCATAATCAACCGCCTGAAGGTCGATGCTCTTGCGTTCGCCAAGCACTATGCGGTTGTAAACCAACTCGTAACGATCGAAAAACTTGGTACAGAACTGCAGGTTGTTTGCCAACCGTCCATCGTCGGTTTTCTTGTGGACAATGTCGATAACCTGCTCAAGATGCTTTGCAAAATAAGTCACCCAGCCAGTCTTTTCTTTCATTTCCTTGGCGACATCCATTGGAAGCACAATCTTGTTGCCGTAACTCGGATATGGAGTATTTTTCTGAATTACAAAATATGGGATTCTAGCCTTGCGGATTATCTTCACAGCCGAAGTTCCCGATAGGAATTGCAAATCGTCCTTGCCGTGAGTTCCCAGCACAATCAGATAAGCATCTATGCGCTCGGCAGTGGAATTGATTATTGTGCAAGTACAACCCTCCTCAACATAATATTCAGCCTTGATGCCGTGGTCCTTCTTTATGGTTTCGCAATATTCGGCAAGAGCCTCCTTAGCATCGTCTTCAGCTGTATTTTTGGGGAAATAAGTATATGTATTTTCGTTTATCACATGCAGCAGAAGCAGTTCCATCTTGAACTTTTCGGCGAAATACACGCCCCACTGCACACTTCGTTCTCCCACCGCTGTAAAATCGGTATAGACCAAAATCTTTCTAACCTGCTGTTGTTCTTCCATATCAAATCAGTAACTGACTGCGAAAATAAATGTTTTTTAGGTACGGAAGACAAGGCGGAAACAAAAGTTGTTAACATAAAACACCTAAAACACTTGAATAAAAGGCAATGCATAAACGTGAGATTTCGATGAAAAAACTTGCAGAAGCTAAAGCTACGGATTTGTTAATAATATATTACTATATAGGAGTATTATATCTAATAAAAGACTAACTTTGCAGTTGTTCTCTCTTTACAAGAACCATAAAAATAAACTCAGAACAAATATGATTAACATACGAAAACTTGAAGCGGAATTGTGGGAATCGGCGGATTTGCTGCGTCAAGGAAGCAAACTGACTAGCAACCAGTATTGTATGCCGGTTCTCGCATTGCTGTTCCTAAGATACGCATACATCCGATACAAAATGGTAGAAGCCGAAATTTTGCAGAGCCGTCCTACACGTGGCGGCCGTGTTATGCCGGTCGAACCAAGCGACTTTGCTGCAAAAAGCGCACTATACCTGCCCAAAGAGGCGCAGTTTGCATATCTGGTGAATTTGCCCGACAACATTGTGTCTGCAGGGCTAAAGAGCAAAGACGGACACGACATCAACTCGCTGGGCGAAGCCGTAAACAACGCCATGCAACTTGTTGAAGACCAAAGCGAGCAAC
>CAJOEG010000078.1 GCA_905233405.1 uncultured Bacteroidales bacterium
TTCCTCGAAGTTTTCGTTAAAGTAGGTGACAGAGATGTCGTTGTAGCGGGTAACTTCCTCGTGGATGTTGGGCACGCTTAGGCAACCTTCCTCGAAAACAATCTTCTTTGTGCCTTCGAATGTCACTTGCGGATTTATCATTACGCGCTTGAAACCCTTGCAGATAGGGTCGTCTTCGGCAAAAGGAGTGGCGTCGAGGACAAGCAAGTTGATGTTCAAACCAATTTGCGGAGCGGCAAGACCTACGCCATTGGAATGGTACATTGTTTCGAACATATTGTCAATCAGTTGCTTGAGGTCGGGATAATTCTTGTCGATGTCTTCCGATTTTTTCCTCAAGATGGGGTTGCCGTATAAGTATATTGGTAATATCATAGTTTTGAAAATTTTTCTTGTTCCATGTACGATTGAAGTATGATTGTCGCGCTTATCTTATCGACCATAGTTTTGTCGCGACGCTGTTTGCGGGTTGTTCCGCCGTCAAGCATAGCCTGAAATGCAAGTTTCGATGTGAAACGCTCGTCAACAGGTATGAAGGTGATATTTGGAAAGACTTTTTTCAGTCGATTCAATATTGGCGTTATGTATTGCATTGATTCTGATGGCGAATTGTCCATCTGTGTTGGGAGTCCGTATATTATTTTCTCAACTTCGTTCTTGGCAATATAGTCGGTGAGAAACTTCTCAAGTTCGCCCGAAGGAACGGTTTCCAAGGCCGTTGCTATGATGCGGCTGGTGTCGGTTACTGCCACACCAGTCTTTTTGCGTCCTATGTCCAATGCCAAGTAGCGTCCCATTAGTTTTCTGTGTTAAATTTGAATCCGTTAAGGAAATCCTTGATAGCCATGCGCTTCTTTCCTTGCATCTGCAATTCATGTATTGTGACGAATCCGTCTGCAGCAGCAACTTTCAGGAACGACTTGTTGTCGGTGACGAAAGTGCCTGGATTAAGGTCGTGCTTTTCACTGCTGTATGACGAGGTAAAAATCTTTGCAGTAATGTCGTCCTTTAGGTAGCACCAAGCTGCTGGATAAGGCGAAAGACCGCGTATAAGATTGTGTATGTCAACGGCTTTGCTATTCCAGTTTATCTGGCAGAATTCCTTTGTGATTTTTGGTGCAGGGTGCAAGCCTTCGGTGCGGATTGAATCCTGCTCGATGGCGTTTACATTACCCGAAGCGATAATGTCAACGGTTTTGCAGACGGCTTCGGCACCGATGAACATCAGCTTGTCGTACAATGTTCCGATGTTGTCTTCTGGTTCGATGGCGCATCTTTCCTGCATTATGATTTTGCCGGTGTCAATATCCTCATCGATGTAGAAAGTGGTGATTCCTGTTTCGGTTTCTCCGTTGATAATGGCGTGGTTTATAGGTGCTGCGCCACGGTAGTCGGGCAAGAGTGCCGCGTGAAGGTTTATAGTTCCGAGCCTTGGCATTGCCCACACTTCCTTCGGAAGCATACGGAAAGCCACAACGACAAACAAATCGGCATTTATTTCCTTTAGTTGTGCAAGAAATTCTACAGATTTCAACTTTTCGGGCTGAAGTATGGGCAGATTGTGTTCGAGTGCAAATTTCTTCACATCCGAAAACTGTATTGTCTTGCCTCGTCCTGCTGGCTTGTCGGGTGTTGTTACCACGGCTTTTATGTCATAGCCCTTATCGAGCAAAGTTTTCAGCGAGGTAACGGCAAACTCGGGCGTACCCATGAATATGATAGGAGTGTCTGTCATCTTATTCTGCTGTCATTGCAAGTCTGAATCCGTAGGGACCTCCGCAAGTGCTTGGCGTACGCGAGTAACGGTACGACACACGGCTGAACTTTTCGTTGAGGAATGAGCTTCCGCCACGGACAACAATGTATTTGTTTTCAATCTCGTCGTTTACATCCGAAGCCTCACTGCCAAAGTTGTTATACCAGGTGCTGCACCATTCGTAAACATTTCCGCTCATATCGAAAATGCCCAGTTCGTTGGCTTTCTTCTGTCCGACGGCCTGTGTTGAGAAATCGCTGTTGGCATCGTACCAAGCAACTTCGTTAATCACGTTGCTTCCCGAATACTTTGTTCCGCGCGACAGATTGCCGCCACGTGCTGCATATTCCCATTCAGTTTCTGATGGCAGACGGACTTCTTCTCCGCATTTTTCACTGAACCATTTGCAATATTCCTTGGCATCGTTCCAGCTTACGTGGGCAACGGGGTGATTTTATTCCTTTTTTTGGTAAAGCTGGCCTGCCGAATTGAAACGCCAGGTTACGCCTTTTTTGTAAGATTTTAAACCGTCAGCACATATAAGACTCGAATCCGATTTCTCGGCATCGGTCTTGTAGCCTGTTTCTTCGACAAACTTTGCGAACTGCTCAACGGTAACTTCGTATTTTCCAATGTAGAAGTCCTTTACGGTTTCCTCGTGAGCTGGCTTTTCGTCGTTGTAGCAATCGTTGCTTTGTTCCTCGGTGCAGCCCATAGTGAATGTTCCTCCTTCGACAAAGGCAAATTCGGTGTCGCAAAGATTCATCTCGTGATTGGCATTTGGCGACTTGTTCTCATTTTTGCAAGCCCAAGCCAATGCTACGCAAACAATAACCGCAACAATAAGATTTCTGTTCTTCATTCTTCCTTATTTTTCAAGAACAACCCTGAAACCATAGTTGAAATACTTGATTCCCAGAGAAAAATCGCTACGGAACGAAATCATACAGAAATTAGAGTTTACAGCGCAACTTCCACCGCGAAGCACATAACTGTAACCAATTACTTCGCCCTGTTGGTTCTTGATTTCGTTGCGACACCATTCGTAAACGTTTCCACTCATGTCGTAAATGCCGAGTTCATTGGCTTTCTTTTTTCCAACCTGATGAGTTTTGCCATCGCTGTTCTTGTCGTACCAGGCAACCTCGTCGATGTCGTTGCTACCAGCATACTTGGAGTTTTTCTGTGGTTTCAAAACACCGCCGCGAGCGGCATATTCCCATTCGGCTTCGGACGGCAGACGGTATTTCTTGCCAGTTTTCTTGTTCAAGGTTTCGATGAACTTGTTTACATCTTCTGCACTTACGCGCTCAACCGGACACGAGTCGCAGTCCTTGAAATAGCTTGGGTTTGTACCCATAACTTCGCGCCATTGCTCCTGAGTAATCTCAAATTTGCCAATGTAGAAGTCCTCGATAGTAATCTGGTTCGAAGATTTCATCTCGTTGCTACCAGTATTAAATTTACCACCTTTAACAAGAACTGTTTCAATGTCAACATTTTGCGCCATTGCAAAAACAGAAACCGACAATACTGCCAATATTAAAAATACTTTCTTCATCGTGTTAAATTTTAGGAAACAAAGATAATACAAATAATTGACAATGGACAATGAATAATGGATAATTGCTCACTACAGACCAAACGTAAAAAAAAATAATTTTTGAAACACACTATATGAAAATCATTAAAACGTTAACTTTGCACAATAAAATTTACTCATTATGGCAGACAATTATTTGGAAAACAGATACGAAGAAGTTTTTGGTGCAGGAAGCACAAAGTCGCACCCAAAACACATAAACTCAATCGATTCGCTCATAGCGAAGAACCGCAGTTACCGTGGCTACAAGAAGGACTACATTGTTCGCCCCGAAATGATGGAACGCATTGTGGCTGTGAACACAAAAATTCCGTCGGGACGCAACCAGCAGGTGCTGAGGTTCAAGATTGTAACCAAGGAAACTGGAGCCGAAAAGGTTTTGAAGAACATACATCTCGGCGGTGCTTTGCCCGAACTTCATCTGCCGTTCGAAGGAACTGAGCCAGAAGCATTTGTAATTATCTGCTCCACCGCTGCCGAAAACAAGATTGTAGACATCGACCTTGGAATTTCAATGCAGTCGATGCTGCTGAAAGCAGTGGAAATGGGACTCAACGGCATTATCATCTGCGCCTTCAACAAGGAAGAAATCAAGCGTGAATTTTCGCTTACATACGAACCTCTGGCAATAGTTGCCATCGGCAAGGGCAACGAAAAGATTGAACTGGTTCCGATTTCAGAATCCGACAGCCACGCCTACTACCGCAAGGACGGAATACATTATGTCCCAAAGGTTAAGTACGAAGACCTTGTAATATGATGCAAATAAATCAACAACAAATGCGTGTCTTTTCTGTCAGTACTTTTCAAGATAATATACTGATACAAAACATACTATAAAATATTAAACTCGTCCAGAATCATGTATTTTAGCATAACTTTGGACGAGTTTACTGCAAAAAATAGACAACTACATTAATGCATGCTTATGCTAATTCCGACAATAAGCGCCTAATATTTATATTGCATTTTATGTAGGAAAAATCCCAACAATCCACTAGTTATAAGCATAATAACAAAAACTAAACTTGTCCAAAATGACATAAATACATATCACTTTGGACGAGTTTGTCATCAATACATACGACAACACTAATGACCACTTATGCAATTTTAGACATAAAATCTATAATATTTTAGTGCAATTTCTGTAAAAACAAACACACGTAAATCACTAATTATAAACACAATATCAATTTTAAAACTAATCCAAAACAACCTAAACACACACAACTTTGGACGAGTTTATTTTGCGTTGAATGAAATATTACTTAACTTTGTCTGCACAAAAAATCATTAAAATGGACAAGATTATAGGCAGAGAGCAAGAATACGAAAAGATTACAACCTATCTGAACAGCCGTCGTGCCGAATTCGTTGCAATATATGGTCGCAGGCGCGTAGGGAAAACCTTCCTCGTACGCAGCTATTTCAAGGACAAGTTCGACTTCTACACAACTGGCGTTATCGACGGCACTCGCGAAGAGGAACTTGCAGTCTTCTATAACTCCCTGTGCGACTACGGATACACTGGCAGTCAACCAAAAAACTGGATTGAAACTTTTTATGCTCTATATACCTTGCTCAAAACAAAGAAAAGACGCAAAAGATGCGTAGTTTTCATCGACGAACTTCCCTGCTTCGACACTCAGCATTCGGGTTTCGTAAGGGCATTCGGACATTTCTGGAACAATTATGCATCAAGATTGGGAAACATATTCCTTGTTGTATGCGGTTCGGCAACATCGTGGATTGTGCGCAACATCATCGACAACCGTGGAGGACTGCACAACAGGATAACCCACGAGATGCACATACATCCGTTCAACCTTCACGATACCGAACTTTTCTTCAAGGCACATAAGGCAAAATGGACACAACTCGCCATAACACAGATGTACATGGCTCTCGGTGGCGTGCCTTACTATCTGGAAATGATTGATTTTGGCAGAAGTGTCGCCGAAAATATCGATGCCCTTTTCTTTGCCCCCGATGCAGAACTGCGAAGAGAATACGGACGGCTTTTCAAATCGCTCTATCGCCACCCCGACCAATACATGGAAATCATAGCCTTGCTATCGGAAAACAAATCGGGACTTACGCGCAAGGAAATATCAGAACGGCTGAAATTAAATTCGGGCAGCCACCTCAGCAATATGCTCGACGACCTTGTAAACTGCGACTTTCTTCGTAGATACTCAAACGGAACAAAACGCAATTCATGCATATACCAGGTTGTTGATTTCTATACACTTTTCTACCACCAGTTCTGCAAGCAGAAAACTTCCGACAAAATGCTATGGCAACATTCCATAAACACCCCGAAGCAAAACACTTGGTACGGACTTGCATTTGAAAGGATATGCTTGTGCCATGTGTGGCAGATTCTTTATGCCCTGCACTTGGACACAGTCCGCACTGAATGTTTCTCGTGGCGAAGCTCGACATCTCCCGACAAAGTCCAAATTGACCTTGTAATAGATAGGATTGGCGGGCAAACCTGTATCTGCGAGATAAAATATTCGCAAAGTGAATATAATTTGACAAGCGCAGAAGAAACAAAAATACGCAACCGTATCGCCACTTACAGCGGAGAAATGAAACCCAAAGACGGTGTCATCGGAATACTTATAACAACATTCGGACTTGCCAACAAACAGGCTACCGACACTATACAACACATTGTAACATTAAACAAATTATTTGAATAATTATCGGTGAAATTTTGCAATTATTTTTAACATATAACATTGATTATAAATATAATAACAAAATAAAAACTCGTCCAAAATAAGCAAAATTTGATACACTTTGGACGAGTTTAAAAAAGAATTAGAATATGTCAGTCACCGAACAAGAATACATCCCGATAGAAAAGCATCCTCTCCAACCATTTCTTCCCGGTGGTGCCGAAATTCTTATGCTCGGCAGTTTTCCGCCCAAGCGCGAACGATGGTCGATGGACTTCTACTACCCTAACATACAGAATGATATGTGGCGAATCATGGGACTTATCTTCTTCAACGACAAGGACTACTTTGTAGAAGCCAATGGGAAGAAGTTCCGATTCTGCTACGACAAGGTCGTAAAGTTCTGCACCGAGAAGCACATTGCAATCTTCGATGCCGCCAGTTCGGTGCGACGGCTGATGGACAATGCCTCGGATGCTCATTTGGAAATAGTTGAGCAGACCGATATTCCAGCACTTCTGCGCAAGATTCCACAATGCCGCACGATAGTTTCCACAGGTGGCAAATCGGCCGAAACAATAGCCGCACAACTTGGTTGCAAAGTCCCTGAAGTCGGTGGATATGCCACTTTTAGCCTTGATGGGAAGGAATACAAATTCCATCGTATGCCGTCCTCATCACGAGCATTTCCAATGAAACTGGAAAAGAAAGCGGAAATATACAGAAGGATATTCGAGTAAAACGACAAAAAAAAGCGGCTAACATTTCTATTAGCCGCCTCAATAATTTCACTAACAAAATTCTACTTAACCATCTTCAAGGTTTCGTTGATTTCGCTTCCGTTAATGCGGATGAAATAAACGCCAGGAACATAATTGTCTGCATTTATTTCAAAACTATTCTGACCTGCCGACAGATGTTTATTCATCATATATACAACCTGTCCGCTCAAGTTAACAATCGAAATTTCCGCATCTTCACTTATTGCCGACTCAATTTCTACATTGATTATGTCGTTGAAA
>CAJOEG010000079.1:0-820 GCA_905233405.1 uncultured Bacteroidales bacterium
TGAAAAACTTCGTAGAAAGCATGTATCCGGGCAAGCGCAACTTGAACGACTCGGTCTATCTGGGTGATTTGCTTGTGACCGCCTACTCACGTTACAGCCGCAACCGTCTGTTCGGCAATATGATAGGTCACGGTCTTTCGGTACGCGTAGCACAACTCGAAATGAATATGGTTGCCGAAGGCTACTATGCCTGCCGTTGCGTACACGAGATAAACAAAAAGACAAACTTCGACATTCCGATTGCCGAAACCATTTACGGAATACTATACGAGGCAAAGAATGTAAACAGCGAAATGAAAAATCTTGCAGAAACTTACGTCTAAACAGAAACCCGAATGAAGAAGATAATAATAACTGGTGGTACAGGATACATTGGTTCTCACACAGTTGTAGAGTTTATAAATGCAGGCTACGAACCTGTAATCATCGACAATCTTTCCAATTCAAACATAAATGTACTTGACGGAATAGAGAAAATAACAGGCAAACGCCCAACTTTTTACAAAGCGGACGTCACTGACAGTTTTGCAATGGACAAAATTTTCTACGAAAATAGCGATGCCATTGCTGTCGTTCACTTTGCCGCAAGCAAAGCTGTTGGCGAATCGGTACAGAAACCGCTAATGTACTATCGCAACAATCTAAATGGACTTATCAACGTATTGGAAATGATGGAAAAGCATGGAGTAAAAGGTCTTGTCTTTTCTTCAAGCTGCACTGTTTACGGTCAACCAGAAGAACTTCCCGTTACAGAAGAAACACCATTTGCAAAGGCAGAATCTCCATACGGAAACACCAAGAAGATTTCTGAAGAAATAAT
>CAJOEG010000079.1:914-10865 GCA_905233405.1 uncultured Bacteroidales bacterium
AACTGCCCAACGGCACTCCAAACAATTTGATGCCCTACATCACGCAGACTGCCATAGGAATCCGCGAATGCCTTAGCGTCTTCGGCAACGACTACAACACTCCCGACGGAACACCAATACGCGACTACATAAATGTTGTTGACCTCGCAAAAGCCCACGTAGCTGCTGTAAAATACCTATATTCAGACAAAAACGACAAGCAGTTCGATTTCTTTAACATTGGGACAGGCAAAGGCTCTACGGTTTTAGAGGTTATCGACTCATTTGAACGCAGTACAGGTGTAAAATTGAATTACAAAATAGTTGGTCGTCGTGCTGGCGATATTGAAAAAGTGTGGGCAGATACTGCAAAAGCAAACAAAATTCTTGGCTGGAAAGCAGAAAAAACTCTTGACGAAACCACATTGTCGGCTTGGGAATGGGAAAAGGCAATTAATAATTGACAATACAATATTTTTGTCATCCTAATTTCTTGTACACATCCGCTAGGTTTGCAAGCAGCGAACCGAAGGTCTGCATAGCCTGGGCGGTTTCCTCCGAGACGCTCTTGTGCTGGAGTTTGAGCAGAAGCAGCGCGTACATAGCATCGATGCAAATTTCTATCTCGTTGTCGGAGTTGCTTTTGGAGAGTTTCTTGTACTCGTCGATGTTGGGTTTCGCCCAAGTGTACAGTTCGTGGTGGCGGTATTCGTCCTTGTCGTCGAGAAGCGTCAGGTGAATTTTGTTCAGAATGGCAATCAAGTCCTTGATTTCCTTGAGGTCGCCAGAGTCTACAATGTTTTCCTCATGCATTTTGTTGATGAGGTCTTGGTACCAGTTGTGGATTTTCAGCTTTTCTTTTTCACTTACCTCGAACTTTGAAACAAGCAATTCGTCAATTTTGCTAATATCCATTTTGTTGGCACGCATAATGTCAGCCAACTGCCTCATATACAATATGTATTCAACAATATTTTCTTTCTTTTTTAATTCTGCAATTATCATAATTCCCTGAATTTTTCAATTAATCTGCGTTCCTTTTTCGTAGGACGACCAGCACCTGGGTCGCGTTTTTCGAATGTATTGTTGAGCATTTTCAACCTGTCGAATTCCGACTGCGGTGTGATTTCCTCAACCAACGTTTTTGCAATGGCGGCCGACACTCTGTTCTGCGAAATTCCTGTTACAATAAAACTTCGTACAATCGGAGGAAATTTTATGTCGATTCTTTCGTTTATTTTAACAATTCTAGATGGTTTTACCTCTGAATTGTTAATAAGTACACGACCCTTTTTGCACTCTTCTGTTGCTAAACTTCTTGTCTTATAAATCCTTACAGTCCAAAGGTATTTATCAATCCTGATTTCGTCCATCGTGCAAAATTGTTAAAAAGAGTGTTAAAATTTTTATCGCTGTTTCCTGTAAAAATTGTATTTTCGGCAAAAATAATATTAACTGGTAAAATAGATTTCAAATGAAAAAACTTTTTGTTTTGTTATCTTCAATGTTGTTGCTTACTTGCTTGAGTAACAATGCTTTTTCGCAGGAGAAATTTATGGAGGATGGTGTATATAGCTCCGACAAGATAAATCCTGCAAATTTCAAGGAGAAACTTTTTGAGAAAGTTCTGATTAACAGAGTAAACGAATATCTTGATTCGTTAGGATTGGAAGGCTTCGAGCAGAACGAATTCTTTGTTTCGCCAGCCAAGGCTCACCTTGCCTATATGGTTGCCAAGCAGGATACGAAGACCGACGACTTCAAGAAATATCTTGTTGACGCAGGAGGAACTGGTGTTGGTGCCGAAGTCGCAGGAAAAATAACAATCAAGGTGTCGAACGAATTCATCACTTACGATGAAGTTGCTTCTCAACTCGTTTCGCGCTGGGGTGCTGGTAAGCCGCAGAAAATATTGGCAGGTCAGAAATTTTTCTTTGCAGGTGTAGGTTCGCAGATTGACGAGAAGAAAATTTTCGTTTCTATGTTCGTCGGCAACTATGCTTCTATAACACCTATCCGTGTTGACGGTAAGAGCAATGCATCGGCATCGCTTACGTTGCCTGTTACAACCAAGAAGTACGGATTGAAACCGTACGACGAGAAGGTGTGCAAGAAAGTTTACCGTAAAATGCCGAACCTTTGGGATATGCAGCAGGGTCTTTCGGTCAACGATGATGGCGAAATCGTGTTCAAGTACAACGACCTCAAGAAGTTCAAGAAGTTTATGAAAGGCTCGAAGGACGCTTTGGCTGTTGATATTATCCAGCCGGAACAGTTCAAGTGCGGAGACGAAAATATTGCAGACTATTCACGCAACAACTTGGGCTACATGACAAAGAGACTGTGGTCGAAGAAGATTTACAAGAACAACGTAGCTCCAGGAGAAGGTCGCAAGAACAAGGTTACCAAACTGGAAGTTGCTCTTGGTCTTTTCCCGACAGCACTCAACCCTGCTGATGTGGAGATGAACCTTATGGTAATAAAGGAAAAATCAGTTTGCGCAAACATTCCTAAGTCATACGTTGACAACAAGATTTACGACTTTGTTCCGAAAATTGGTTTGCTTCCTGACACTGTACTTGCAAGCGGAATGAAGGAATACTCGCCCAAGGCTACCAAGGAAAGACTTACTTTCAAGATTATGTTCGAGCAGGGCAAGTCGGACTATAAGCCCGAAGAAATGCAGGATGTAATTGCAACTCTCAACGAGCCAGACTTCTTCATCGACAAGATTTTCATTCGCGCATATTCGTCGCTCGAAGGTAACGAGGCAACCAATACTCAATTGCAGAAGAAACGTGCAGAAAGCATCGTAAAGGCTCTTGAGAAGAACCAGAATGCAAGCATCGTAGATTCAATTGTAACTGCCGCAAACCTCAAGGACTTGCAGGAAGCTGTAAGAGGTACTTCATACTCTAGCCTTTGCGATATGGATATGAGGTCGGCTGTTGCATACGTTAATTCCAACCAGAAGAAACTTGAACCTTACCTCAAGCAGACCCGTTATGCTGACATTACCATTGATGTAACCTACGACTTGCGTGATGCAAAGAAGGAACAGAAGTATGTCCTCAAGCAGTTCAACAAGGCTGTTGAATCAAAGCAGCTTGACCTTGCATTGTCGATTCAGAAGTACATTTTGAAGCAGGTTGTTGCGGGAAGATATAATGACCAGGCAGTTGCCGATATGAATATTCCGGAAGGAGCCGACTATGTTGGTCTTAATATGAATAAGGTATGGTTGACCCAGTTCATCTACAGCGACCCGCTCGACGAGGACTACCGCGACAGGGTTGACGAACTCAACAAGCAGGACCTTGCAAACGTATATGTGGATTACAACGATGTATTGTGCGAAATCGCTGTTAACGACCTTTCAAACGAATCGTATGTTGAGAAGTTGCAGGAAAGGGTTGACAAGCTTTACAATACTCCTATCAATATGGAAGTTGTTGATATGCTTAACATTGAGTTGCAGTATCAGGTGATGGACATCTACAAGGATTCTCTTGGATACGATCATCCGACAGTTGTAAAGTGCCTTGAAAAGATGAAGGAAATCATCAAGTTCGACAAGCTCAACTGGGAAAACTCACTTAAGTTTGCAAGCATCTTCATCAACCATTCCGATTACGAATACGCAATCCACCTACTTGAACCGTGGATTGAAGACAGCAGAGTTCCGCTGGTTTACATAAGCACTTATGTAACAGTATGCTCGAAGGTTGAATACAAGGTTCATTCCAACAATTACGTGAAAGCTCTCGAACGCCTGAAACAAATGGACTCGAAGTATTTCTGCGACCTGTTTAACTCTGGAAAGCTTTCTATGCAGACATTCGTCAATACGAAGGCAAAGAAAGTTTATTGCGATGCTTGCGCAAAATAGTTAATATTATTGATTACTTGGAGACTGTAGCAATGCAGTCTCTTTTTTTGTTTTATGATTATGAGAAAACTACTGCTCCTGTTGATAGTGATTCTGCCGATGGCAGTTTCTGCCCAGTGTGTGCTTAGCGGCAAGATAATCGGCTATTCGTTTGGTCGTCTGTACATTTGCGAGCAGTTTGGCGACGACAGCAAGGTTGTCGAGACCATAACCACCAATGCAAACGGAGAGTTTGTCTTCAACTTCACGACGCAACAGGTTGGGCTTTACCGCATTCACGCCGACAACAAGGACTATTTCGACATAATATACAGCGGTGAGAACATAAGGCTCGAAACTAACATCCGCAATATGAAGTCATCGATGAAGATTCTGGAATCGGCAGAAAACCAGCAACTTTACGCTTACGTCGCGCAGGCGGAACTTGCCGAGTACAAGATTGGCATTTTGCGCGAACTCGTAAGGATTTATCCGCAGGGCGAATTTCTAACGGCAGCGGAAAAGGAACTGGGCAAGGAAAACGCTATGGTAAACACTTGTCTGGACAAGGCGATAAAGCAGAAGAACGGAACTTTTGCAAGCCGTTACCTATCCTATTTTAGGGAAATAAACTTTAATATTTCGGAATCAACCGATAAGAAGATGAATTTCCTGAGCAGGAATTTCCCGATGAACGATTTGGAACTTCTCAATTCAAACGCCTACCACCATTTTATAGTGTCGTACCTGAAGAAGTATGAGCCTTCGGAGTACTCCAATGCCGTGCGCGAAATTTTGGACTATCTGAAGCAGGGAAATCAGGAAATTTTCTCCAAAATGTTCGATTATGTGCTGACAGGCTTTGAATCAATGGGTCGCTACGACGATTTGTACCAGTTGAGCGTGGAGTACGGTAATTCCTGTTCGGCAGAAGGAAACCTGAAGACTAGGGTAAAGAGTTACACCGATTTGCGTGTTGGTGCAAAAGCCCCCGACTTTGAAATAGAAACCATTGATGGCGAGGATATTGTGTTGTCGCAGATGAAAAACGACTACACCTTGGTAATCTTCTGGGCAACGTGGTGCGAGAACTGCAAGGAGGAGATTCCGCGCATAAACGAAGCCATGTCGCTGTTCAAGCGGGCAAAGGTTGACATTGTGGCAATTAGCATAGATGAGGAGGAAGCCGATATTAAAAAGTATGTAAAGGACAATTCCATTTCGTTCAAGGTGGCTTCCGACTTGCTCGGTTGGGAAGGCAAGATTGTAACAGACTACGCCGTGTATGCAACACCGTCGATGTTTATTGTCGACAGGAATATGAATATCGTAGCAAAGCCGATAACTGGCGAACAACTTTTCTCGGAAGTTGAGAAGTTGATAAAGTTCTAATAATGTAATAGGTATGCAGATAAAAACAGCAGAATATTTGATGTCCAACGACGATTATCGCAGGTGTGTCAAACCAGACAAGCCCGAATTTGCATTCATCGGGCGTTCAAATGTGGGAAAATCGTCGCTTATAAATATGCTAACGTCCAATTCAAAGTTGGCAAAAACTTCGGCAAGTCCCGGAAAGACGCAGAAAATCAACCATTTTGTAATAAATAACCAGTGGTATCTTGTCGATTTGCCAGGTTATGGCTATGCAAAGGTGTCGAAGAGCCAGAGGGCGGTCTTTAGGAAAATGATAGACGACTACATTCTTAACAGGCAGAATCTTGTAAATTTGTTTGTTCTGATTGACTGCCGCCACGAACCGCAGGAGATAGACGTTGATTTTATCAACTGGCTTGGCGAGAGCAGAGTGCCGTTTACCATAATATTCACCAAAGCCGACAAGATTGGCCCCAATGTGCTGAAGGCGAAGGTAGAAGCCTACAAGGAACACTTGCTCCAGATGTGGGAGACGCTTCCCGATATGCTTGTCAGTTCAGCGGTAAGCAAAATGGGGCAGGAGGAGATTTTGAATTATATTGAAAAGATAATCAAGGAATTGAACGCATAATATAGGTATATGAAGTCAAGTAGCGAATATATAGACAGTCTTGGTTTGCTTCCACATCCCGAAGGGGGGTATTACCGACAGGTTTATGGAAATGACAATATGGTTAAAAAGGGAATCTCCACCATTTACTATATGCTTTGTAATGACGAGTTTTCTGCCTTCCATCGGTTGCACGGGATGACTGAAATTTGGTATTATCACGCAGGAGAACCTCTTGATATTTATGTGATTTCGGCGGATGGTGAATTGACAGTACACCAATTGTCGGCCGACAAGGAGTTGCAGGTTGTCATTGAGCCTGAATTATGGTTTGCCGCCGAATTGCACGACAAGCAAGGTTTTTCGCTGGTAGGCTGTGCGGTTGTTCCTGCATTTACATTTGAAAATTTTGAGTTGGCTAACAAGTCCGATCTTGTGCAAAAGTTTCCACAGCACAGGCAACTAATAGAAAGGTTGTGCAGATAATAAATTGTCAATCAAAAATCGTCAATCGTAAATCTAAAATAAAATTGTATTTTTGCTCGTCTTTTCAAACTTACGGGAATGTCTGTACATAAGGAAATAAAGAAGGTAACAACCCACATTCTTCAGGAGATGAAGAATCGTGGCGAGAAGATTTCTATGCTTACTGCCTACGACTATAGTATGGCTAAAATTATCGACAAGGCTGGCATAGACGTAATACTTGTCGGTGATTCGGCATCGAATGTGATGGCTGGCTACGAAACGACCTTGCCGATAACTCTTGACGAGATGATTTACCATGCCAAAAGCGTTGTTCGTGCTGTTGACAGGGCATTGGTGGTTGTGGATTTGCCGTTTGGAACCTATCAGAGCAATTCCAAGGAGGCTTTGTCGTCGGCAATACGCATAATGAAGGAAACTGGTGCTGGAGCCGTTAAGCTTGAAGGCGGAATGGAGTCGGAAGAATCGATAAAGAGAATCCTCTCGGCTGGTATTCCGATAATGGGACATCTGGGACTAACCCCACAGAGTATAAACAAGTTCGGAACTTACGCGGTTCGTGCCAAGGATGATGAGGAGGCATCTCGCTTGGTTGAAGATGCGTACTTGCTTCAGGAACTGGGTTGCTTTGCAATTGTGTTGGAAAAGATTCCTGCTAGCCTTACTTCGCGCATTTCCGAAATCAAGATTCCAATCATTGGTATTGGTGCAGGCGCAGCCGACGGTCAGGTGCTCGTAATGCACGATATGCTGGGAATTACACAGGAATTTTCACCCCGTTTCCTACGTCGCTATGCCGACCTCGATGCCGTAATAACTAGCGCAGTAACAAATTATATCAGCGATGTGAAGTCTGGCGATTTCCCCAACGAGCAGGAACAGTACTGACAAATTTTGTCGCACCATGGCAGAAAACCTAAATACGAGTTCGCAAGAGATTGAAATCCTGTACGAGGACAACCACATCATTGCCGTAAACAAGCAGGCTGGACAGATTGTGCAGGGCGACAATACTGGCGACAAACCTTTGTCCGACATTCTGAAGTCCTACATCAAGGAGCGCGACAACAAGCCAGGTAATGTTTTTCTAGGTGTGCCGCATCGTATCGACAGACCTGTTAGCGGTGTGGTTCTGTTTGCAAAAACAAGCAAGGCGCTTTCGCGTCTGAGCGAACTTTTCCGTACAAAGGATGCCCGCAAGACTTATCTTGCAGTGGTTGGCAATAAACCGCCGAAGGACAGCGATACGCTTGTGGACTACATTTACCGCAATGTGAAGCATAACAAGTCGTATGTGGTTGACGAAAAGCACCCTGATGCCAAGCGGTCAAGTTTGTCGTACAAGGTTGTTGGGCATTCCGAGAGATATTATCTCCTTGAAATAGATTTGCATACGGGACGGCATCACCAGATTCGCTGCCAGTTGGCAAACATCGGTTGCCCTATTCGTGGCGATTTGAAATACGGCTATCCGCGTTCGAACAAAAACGGTGGCATCAACCTTCACGCAGCAAGAATCCGCTTCACACATCCTGTGAAAAAGGAAGAAATAGTGATTGAGGCGCCGTTTCCTGACGAAAAAATTTGGAAGATATTTTAAAAAGAGGCCTTGTGTTACTTATATGAAGACATTATTTTATGTGCTAACCGTTATTTTTTTGCCATTACTTGCTTTTTCGCAGAATGATGCAAAAAGTATTTTGATGCAACGAGGAGAATTATATTTTAAGTTTAGTATTGAGCCACAACGTCTTAATGAATTTTCAAATATAGTTTCAATTGATGGTTACCGCGATGGTTATTGCTATGCATACGCAAATGCGCAGGAGTTTGCTCAATTCCGCAGTTTCGGTATTGCTTGCGAACCTGTACGTGAATACTACGAGGCAAAATCAGATTTGCTGATGGCGGAGTCGCTTTCGGATATGTTTGCATGGAATCGCTATCCTACATACAATATTTACTGTGAAATGATGCAGTATTTTGCCCATACTTATCCCGAAATATGCAAGTTGGATACTATCGGCACGACTTTTTCTGGTTATAAGTTGCTGGTTGTTAAAATTTCTGACAATGTAAACGAAGACGAAACAGAACCGGAATTTTTCCTCGGCGGACAGATGCACGGTGATGAGCTGATTGGCGGAATGGTCTGCTTGAGGCTTATTGACAAGTTGTTGAGCGAATATGGAAATAATCAGGAAGTTACCAATCTTGTCGATAATATGGAGATTTTCATAAATCCGTTGTCGAATCCTGAGGGAACATATTTGGGAGGAGGTAATAATTTGGATTTTGCTATTCGTTACACTCGCAATGACTATGGTCTGGATCATTTTATTGATATGAATCGTAATTTTCCCGATGCCATAGCAGGTGAACATCCCGATGGAAAAGAGTATTCCATTGAAACCGAAGCATTTATGCAGTATGCCGATAATCACCACTTTGTAATGTCTGCCAATCTGCATAGTGGGGCAGAGGTAGTGAACTATCCGTTTGATACCGACCCTTCGCTTCCAGCCGACGATACGTGGTGGATGATGGTTTCCCAGGAGTATGTGACTTTAGCACGGCAGTATGGAGGCGAGTCGTATATGACTTCCGATTTTCCGAGCGGTTACATCAACGGTTATGCTTGGTACACGATTACTGGTAGCCGTCAGGACTATATGAATTATTTCAAGCATTGCCGCGAGGTGACTTTGGAACTTAGCATTGACAAAAAATTGGCTAATGATTTGTTGCCTAGTTACACTTTGCGCAACATTCCGCCTATGCTGGCGTATATGACTCGTGCAACCAAGGGGTTGCGAGGTTTTGTTACCGATTCTGTAACAGGCGAGCCGTTGAGAGCAAAAGTTTTTATAAGCGGTCATGACTATTTCAACTCACATGTGTATTCGTATCAGACTACTGGAGAGTATTATCGGTTCTTAAAGTCAGGACACTACAATGTTTCGTTCTATGCCGATGGCTATATCCATAAGACAATTTCTGTTGATATATCCGATGATTCTCCGTTGCAACTTGATGTTCAGCTTGTGCAGGGTTATGACCCAGAATCTTTATCAGTAGGAGAGGGTGTAGCGCAGTTTTTTCTGTATCCAAATCCTGTTGTGGACAAATTGTTTATAGGTAGTGACAAGTCTATTTCTTCCGTTGTGATTTACGATGCTTCGGGCAGATTGATATTGTCTAAGAAAAACATTGTCAGTTTTGTTGATGTGTCGTCATTGCATGCGGGACAATATGTTATAAAGGTATATACGGAGGAAGGTGTTTCTCAAGCGAAATTTGTGAAGATGTAATGGAAAAAATTATGCATCCGCGTTTCGCAATCTAAATGGTGGCTACATCGAACAAAAGGTTAGCTTTATTTGGGTTAATATTCCATTTACGGCATCAAAATCATTGTCATCGCCATCATATATTACCTGTGTAGAGATGAGATTATTGCCTGATCCATTTGGCTACAATAATGAGGAAATGGTTTGATACACAAAGAAAAGTGTGGACTTTTTGAGCAAAAGCCCACACTTCTTCTAGTCTAATTTATTCCGTAATCTTACCTTTTGACGATACTTCTCTCGAAATTCGCATAGCGCAGAAGTTGGGTCCGCACATGGTA
>CAJOEG010000079.1:10895-11942 GCA_905233405.1 uncultured Bacteroidales bacterium
GCCTTGTCGGGGTCGAGCGACAGGTTGAACTGGTCAATCCATCTGAACTCGAAACGAGCCTTGCTGAGCGCATCGTCCCTCTCGCTTGCCATCGGGTGATGCTTTGCAAGGTCGGCAGCGTGGGCTGCAATCTTGTAGGTAATAATGCCTTCGCGTACATCGTCCTTGTTTGGCAACGAAAGATGTTCCTTAGGCGTAACATAGCAAAGCATTGCAGTGCCGAGCCATCCGATTATTGCTGCACCTATGGCCGAGGTAATGTGGTCGTAAGCCGGAGCTACATCGGTAGTTAACGGACCGAGAGTGTAGAACGGAGCATCGTGGCACCAGTCCTTCTGCAATTCCATGTTTTCCTTGATTTTGTCCATTGGCACATGACCTGGACCTTCGATAAGCACCTGCACATTCTTCTCCCACGCACGCAGGCAGAGTTCGCCCATAACCTTGAGTTCGCCCAACTGAGCCTCGTCGTTGGCATCGTGGGTGCAGCCGGGACGCATTCCGTCGCCAATGCTGACAGCCACATCGTAGTCGGCAAGAATGTCGCAGATTTCATCCCAGTGCGTGTAAAGGAAGTTTTCCTCGTTGTGGTCGCGCATCCACTTTGCCATAATGCTTCCGCCACGCGATACGCAGCCTGTGAGACGCCTGTCCAATGCTGGCAACAAATGCTTGAGCAAACCTGCGTGGATAGTAAAGTAGTCAACGCCCTGCTCGCACTGCTCGATAAGCGTGTCGCGGTACATTTCCCAAGTGAGTTCGTTTGCCTTGCCGTTTACCTTCTCAAGTGCCTGATACATAGGAACAGTACCCATAGGAACCGGACAGTTGCGGATTATCCATTCGCGTGTCTGGTGGATGTGCTTGCCAGTTGACAAGTCCATCAAGGTATCGCCGCCGAGACGAGCACTGTAAACGCTCTTTTCTACCTCCTCCTCAATCGACGAACCAAGTGCCGAGTTGCCGATGTTGGTGTTAATCTTTACGAAAAACTTGCTTCCGATAATCATCGGTTCTGCCTCGGGATGGTTTGGATTTGAAGGAATT
>CAJOEG010000080.1 GCA_905233405.1 uncultured Bacteroidales bacterium
CTACGCGCGATTTGAGGTTTTCGCTTTCTTCCTTTGTCCACTCGCCGAGCACGAAATCGATTTGACCTCCGCGTGAGAATTCGTTTCCTATGCCGAACCTAAGTCTTGCATATTCGCTTGTGCCGATGGTGTCCTGTATGTTTTGCAAACCGTTGTGACCACCGCTACTTCCCTTGGGTTTTATTCGGATTGTGCCGAATGGCAGTGCCAGATCATCGACAATGACAAAAACGTTTTCAACGGGAATTTTTTCCTGATTCATGTAGTACCTGACGGCGTTTCCGCTGAGGTTCATGTAGGTTGTTGGCTTTATGAGGATGAGTGTGCGTCCTTTTATGCTCGTTTCTGCGCGATAGGCATAGCGTTTGTCAAAAAAAGCGATGCCCGCGCCTTCTGCGAAAGCGTCGAGCACCGTATATCCAATATTGTGCCTTGTATTCTTGTATTCTGCTCCGGGATTTCCTAACCCGACGATGAGATACTTCACAATTCAGATATTGAAATTTGTGGGTTATTCAGCAGCTGGAGTTTCAGCAGCTTCACCACCTTCTTCAGAACCTTCGTCGCTAGATGCACCGCGGGCAATCATAACTGATGCTATCAGTGTGCTGCCGTTTTCGGTGAACTGGAGCTTGTCAGATTTCAAGTCCTTGATTCTGATTGATTCGCCAAGTTTCAGGTCTTCAATGTTTACTTCGTAAACGTTAGGAATATCTTCCATCATACCCTTGATAGCGATTTTCTTGAGGCTGTGTTTCAACTTACCACCGGCCTTTACACCAGCAGAGTTACCAACGAGCTTCAGAGGAATGCGAACCTTTACAGGCTTTGAAGGGTCAACTTCGTAGAAGTCGATGTGGATAACCTGGTCTGAAATCGGGTCGAACTGGATTTCCTTCAGCAAGGTCGGTCTTACCTTACCATCGATGTTGAGGTCTGCGAACATTACGTCAGGAGTGAAGATAAGGTTGCGGACATCTGCATTAGCAACTGTGAAGTGAGTTGTCTGGTCGATACCATAAACTACACACGGAATGTTGTTGCTTCTCTTGATTTGCTTTGCGGCCTTCTTGCCGAACTCGGTACGAACTGTACCCTTTACTTCAAAATGTTTCATTACTTTTATAAAATTATTTATGTACTACTCAGCCACGCACTCGCGGCCCCATCGCACAGTTAAACAAAATCGGGTGCAAAATTACAACAATTTTTCGGAATGACAAAATTTTTATGGCTTCGCCGTTTTTTGATGGTGTGTTGAATCGTAGAATCGTGCCATGGCGATTCTACAGATTGACAACACATCATCGTTTGTAGAAAATCAAACCTTTCTTCTGTCGAGCCAAAGGCTCATGAGCGGGTCGGAGATAGAATAATAGTTTTCCTTTCGTGTAATCATATCGTATTCCAGCAATTTTAGTGCAGCGGATTGTGACGAGCTAGGTGAACGCAACCTGTATTTTTTTGTGAAAGCCATTGAGGTTATGCCACTTGCTTGTCGTGCTTCGTGTATGGCGTACAGAAGTTCCTTTTGCGCTTCGGTTATGAATGCTAGTTGCTCGCGAAGCCTTGAATCGTTTTCGTCTATGTATTCTTCAGTCAAGCGTTTGGCTGTTTCTATGTCGCAGGTCTCGCCCTTGACTGTTTCAGCAAAAGCGTCTTTTAGTATTCGCTGAATATATAATGTAACACCTTGGAATGTTTCGTATATGTGCGAGAACGCTTCCTTGTCGATTTTTTTCCCTGCATTGTTGAAATTTTTCATTGCAAAATCCAAGTAGATGTCTTCTGCAATTGGTTCAAGCCTAATCGATTTTGCACTTTGATAGAAAGGCCGTTTCGATGAAAAGAACATCTCTTCCATAAGTCTGCGCTGGCTACCCGAAAACACAAAGTTCGAATTTGACAATTTCTGTATGTGTGTACGCAACAGTGCTTCTACATTTTTCTCAGGGTAGTGGGTAATCTGCTGAAATTCATCAATTACAATCAGACAACGCTTGTCAACTGATTCAAGGTAGTTGAAAATTTCCTTCAGTGTGTATTCAGGTTGCTGGACATCGCCAATCTTGATATCAAATGTTGGCAGATTGCTTATTGCGTCGTATCCGAAACTTGCACCAAGTGATTTTAGGAATGTTACGAATTGTTTGCGCCATTTTTCGCTTCTCGTTGCGACACAATCGAATACGGCAGTTCCGAAGGCGAGTATAAATTCTCGGAAAGTCGTTGTGTGGAGAATGTCGATGGAAATGGTGATGTAGTTGTCGCGGATTTCCGGCTTGTCGAATACAAAATCGACTAGCGATGTCTTGCCCATTCGTCGCGATGATGTAAGCACGACATTCATCTGGTTGCACAATGACTTTTCCAACTGCTTGGATTCTTCTATTCTGTCGCAAAAGTATTCGGGAGGAATCTTGCCAGAAACGACAAACGGATTGATATTCTTAGTCATAGCATTCTAATTTTTGCGCAAAGATAATTATTGAATTTCAATTATCAAAATAAAATTACCGAAAAAAAATAATTTGGTATGGTGTTGAATCGTGCCATGGCTATGGACTAACAGGCTTGAAGGCTAACTGGCTTACAATCTTGCAGACAGAGAGGCAGGTCTTCCGTTAGACTGGTCTTCTGCTAGACTTTTAGCCTTCTCTTCTTTTAGCCTTTTTGCCCAATATTTCTATGACTGGTGGTTGCTAAGTGAAGTGGTTACTTGATTGTCTATTGTTTTATTGACTTGTAAAAAAGTGGCGTTACGCAGCGGATTATGCTTAAATTTTCAAAATCTCGCTGGTTAAAACGATTTTTTTACAAAAGTATTTGTATATTTGCGGTATCAAAAATTCATGAACTATGGCAAAACTTATCGGTAGAATCAAGGAACAGAACGAGTTGCGCAAATATTACGAGTCAAAAAAGTCGGAATTGGTAATGTTGTACGGACGGCGACGCATTGGCAAGACATTTCTTGTAAAGGAGTTTTTTAAGGATGTGTTTGATTTCGCAATAACAGCCATCCCTAAAACCAAGGAGGTTACAACATACGACCAGCTGATGAACTTCCATATTACAATGAAAAGGTTCGGAGCAGATTCGTTTAACAGACCTAAAAGTTGGATAGAGGCTTTTTATCAGTTACGCGAAATGCTTGAAAAATCCAGCAATGAGGGCAAAAAAGTTGTCTTTTTTGACGAATTGCCTTGGATGGACACACCTCGTTCTCGCTTTTTGCCTGCATTTGAGCATTTTTGGAACGACTGGGCATCATCAAGAGACGACATTCTTCTGATAATCTGCGGTTCGTCGGCATCGTGGATGGTAAACAATATTCTTGACAATCCAGGCGGACTTCATAACCGCTTAAGCGGTAGCATAAAATTGTCGGCGTTCTCTCTTGTTGAATGTGAGGAGTTTTTCAAGGTTAACGGATTCAACCTGACAAGGAAACAGATTACCGAAGCATATATGACATTTGGTGGAGTTCCATATTATATGAGTTTGATGGAACGAGACTTGAGCGTAGTGCAAAATATTGATTCTCTGATATTTGACAAATCGGGTAAACTCCACAACGAGTACGACCATTTATATAGGTCGCTGTTTGCGAATTCAGAAAGTTACTATAGGGTTGTTAATGCCTTAGCACAAAAGGATATGGGGCTTACCAAGGAAGAAATTGTAAAGGCAACGGGCATAAAGGATGGCGGTACGCTTACGAAAATAATGAAAGACCTTATACAATCTGACTTTGTAACTCAACAAAATCTGCTCGATAGTAAGACTAACTACAAGGCATCGTACCGACTAACCGATTTCTTTTCGCTGTTTTACAACAAAATAGTTGTCAAAAATGATTTCGGTGACGAACATTTCTGGATGCATAACATCAATACGCCTAAATACAATACATGGAAAGGTCTTGCATTCGAAGAACTTTGCATGAATCATGTGGCACAGATAAAACAAAAATTAGGCATTTCGGGCGTATTGACAAATGTGTATCAGTGGGGTAGCAAAACTACGAAGCCGGGAGCGCAAATAGATTTAGTTATAGAAAGGAAAGACGACACCATAAATCTTTGCGAAATAAAATACACCAAGGACAAGTTTGCAATAACCTCAAAGTACGAAAAGGAATTGGAACATAAGATTGATGCGTTTACTACGGAGACCGACAAAGACAAGTCGATACAACTCACAATGATAACGGCAAATGGCATAACACATAACGCACATTCTGCCATAGTTACCAACGAAATCCTACTTGATGATTTGTTTGCAGATGCATACTGATTTGTAAAAAAAATGCCGTTACGCAGCGGATTTAGATAAAATTTTTAAAATCTCGCTGGCTAAAACTATTTTTCTGCAAAAATAGATAGGCTGGCTGTCGGCTTTTATGCCGATTCGTTCGTTCGCATTTTTTTTTGACAACACTTCATTGTTGGTAAAAAATAAGAACTCCTTAACACACTTATAATATATAAGTGTTACCTTTGCCAATTATTTGTAAAATAGGAATACTATGAAAATTATAATACCAATGGCAGGTATGGGTACGCGAATGCGTCCGCACACCCTAACCGTACCGAAGCCACTTATCACGCTGGCTGGCAAGACTATAGTACAACGTTTAGTTGAAGGAATCGCACAGATTTGCGAGGAACCGATTGATGAAATTGCTTTTGTAATCGGTAATTTCGGCGAGAAGGTCGAGAACGAACTTTGCAATATCGCACGCGGTGTCGGCGCCGAACCGAAGATTTACTACCAGAAGGAAGCCCTCGGCACTGCCCACGCAATATGGTGCGCTGCTCCGTCGCTCAACGACAAGGTGGTGGTGGCTTTTGCCGATACTTTGTTCTTCGCCGACTTCAAGATTTCCGCCGATGCCGACAGCATTATCTGGGTGCAGAAAGTTGAACATCCCGAGGCTTACGGCGTAGTAACAACCGATGCAAACGGAGTAATTTCCGGCTTCGAGGAAAAGCCTAAGACTTTCGTTTCCGACCTCGCCATCATCGGCATTTATTATTTCAAGTCGGGCGAAACCCTACGCGGCGAACTGCAGTACCTTATCGACAACAATATCCGCAAGAGCGGTGAGTTCCAGCTTACTACAGCATTGGAAAACATGCGTGCCAAAGGCTTGAAGTTCGTGCCTGCACAGGTTGAGGAATGGCTCGACTGCGGAAACAAGAACATCACCGTGGCAACCCACCAGCGCGTACTTGCCCGCGACAAGAAGTCGGAACTGCTGGCAAAGTCGGCAGAAGTGGAAAACTCGACCATCATTCCGCCTTGCCATATCGAGGACGATGTGAAAATCAAGAATTCGGTTGTAGGTCCTTATGTTTCGGTAGGAAAGGGTACAACAATCTGCGGAAGTGTAATCTGTAATTCGGTGATTCAGGAAGCTACGGCAATCGAAAATATGAACATCCACGATTCGATGGTTGGCAGTCACGTGAAATTGTCGGGCAAGCAGTACGACCTAAGCATTGGCGACTACAACACCTTAGAACTCAAGTAGGATGATGACTTTCCGCAAAATATTGCTTTTGTCGGTGTTGCTGTTAGTGTTCGCGGCTGGCTATTCGCAGAAGAAAGCACAGAAATCGGACAAGAAGCCTGCAACAGAAAAAGGCTTTGACTTCAATTTCAGCTTTTACTTCCTTGAAGGCAACAAGAACAAGAACCTTGGCGACTACGAAAATGCCATCAAGAATTACACTCGTGCATTGACCATCGACAATACCCAGCCGTCTGCTTACTACGAGATTGCTTCGATTCTGTTTGCCACTGGCGACTATTCGTCGGCTGAGACATACGCCGAAAAAGCCGTGCAGTACGACAAAACAAATAACATTGCCTACATCGACATGCTGATTTACACCTATGAGTACAGCAATCAGCCCGAAAAGACCATTCCTCTTTACCGCAAACTCATAGTATCGAATCCGAACGACATCGAAAACTACTACGAACTGGCGAAGGTTTACCAGAAATTGAACAAACCTAAGGATGCCATAAAAGTTCTCGATGAAGCAGAAAAGAAGTTTGGTATTACTGATATTGTCTCTGTCCAGAAGGAAATGATGTACGAGCAGATGGGCAACATGAACAAGTCGTTCGAAGAGATGAAGAAATTGCGCGATGCCTATCCTACAAACCTTCGCTACAAGGCTATGCTTGCCGAGGCGTATTTCCAGAACAAGAAAATAGATTTGGCAAGAACAGAATTTGCCGAACTTGAAAAGATGAACATTGACGAAGGTCTTGTGTATCTGTCGCTTGCAGAATACCATAGGGCTGTTGATGCGCAGTATTACAACTATTTTGCGATGCTGGAAAAGGCGTTCTCCTGCGATGACGAGAGTCTTACCTACGAACTCAAAATGCAGATTCTCAATCAGTTGCTTCCAATTGCAAGAAACGACGATTATATAAAGGTTCAGATAAAGAGGCTTGCTTCGATTGTTGAGAAGCAATATCCGAGCGATGTTGCACTCAGTGCGCTCAAGGCCGACATTGCAATGATGAACAACGACTACAAGTCGGTGCAGCAGAACCTTATCGACATTGTCGCCGAGGACAAGTCGTCCTACGAAATCTGGGAGCATCTTATGAACATCGACTATCATCTGCAGGATTTTGACAACCTTTATGCGCACAGCAAGGAAGCCTCCGAACTTTTCCCCAATATGCTTACGGTTTACCAGTATTATGTGGTGGCTGCATATCTGAAAAAGGAGTTTCGCGAAGTTGTCGAGGCTGTTGATTATGCTTCGATGCTTTCGCTTGACAACCAGCAGGTTATGATTGACTTGCTGAGTATGCAGGGCGATGCCTACAATGCTCTCAAGAATTACCACAAGGCCGATTCGGTCTATGAGTACATTCTGTTCAAGGATGCCGATTTCGAGTCGGTGCTGAAC
>CAJOEG010000081.1:0-623 GCA_905233405.1 uncultured Bacteroidales bacterium
GAACGGCATTCCACTGCAAACCGCCGACAAACCACAACGAATCGTGGCTGTGAACCTTGTCGGCAACCAGATTGCGGTAGTAATCAATATCGTATGCTCCTTCGATTTGCATGGTTACATGTCGAAACTTGAGATAAACTCATCGTTGATGAAATTGTCGTAGCTGCAGCAGACATGAGTTGCAAAGCTGATTGCACAGTAGATGACCTTACGCCATACTTCGAGCGACATATTTTCGAGGTCGGAAGCGTAAACGTTCTGCTTGATAAGTCCGTAGATGAGTCCAGCATTGAAGCTGTCGCCTGCGCCAACTGTAGAAACCGGGGTTATGCGCGGCACGTCGAACACCTTGTGAAAGTCAGGAGTGAACAAATTTACGCCGTACTTGTTGGCTGTGTAGATGAAATTGTGGCAGCCGTATTGCTTTACAATCTCGTTGGTATCGAGCGCAGAATTTGAATCGAAGATAAGCTGGAAATCCTCGTTAGAGCCTTTTACGATGTCGGCAATTTCAAGGTTTTCCTTTATCAACGGCAGGGCGCGTTCGCGGTCCTTGAGATGCGAAGGACGGAAATTCGGATCGTAGATGATGATAGCTCCAGCTTCCTTTGCCTGACGCAGGC
>CAJOEG010000081.1:654-7524 GCA_905233405.1 uncultured Bacteroidales bacterium
AACGAACCGAACAGTATTATGTCGTCGTGCTTCACTTCGGGGAAGGTAATCTTTATTTCACCGTTGACGCGAATCTTGTAGAAACTGTAGGCAGGCTCGCGCGTATCGTAGAGAAAGGCAAGCGCAACACGAGACTTTGCATCGTTGTACAAGGTCAAATACTTGGTCGATACGTTGTTGTCCGACAGGAAGTCGGCAATAATGTTACCAATAGCATCGTTTGCCTGGTCGCCTACGACATAAACCTTTTCGCCCATACGTCCAAGCGACACCGAAGTGTTGAGGATTGGTCCGCCCGGACAAGATTCCACAGCCTTACCGTTACGGAAAATGATGTCGTAAACGGTTTCGCCAATACAATATATCTTTCGCATAATTAAAATTTGTGAGGGCAAAGATAAGAAAAGTTTATGAGTTTGTATGTTTCACGTTTATAAGTTTGAATGCCTACGGCGTTTCTGTGGCTAAAGCCGTTTCTATGCCTGCGGCGTTTCTGAGTTTCAATGGCTGACGCCGTTTCTGTGTTTCACGTTTCAATGGCTAAAGCCGTTTCTGAGTTTGAATGGCTGACGCCGTTTCTAAGTTTCTCGCTTTGCTGTTTCTGTGGCTGACGCCGTTTCTATGTTTTGGGCTCGAAGGCTAACAGGCTTGAAGTCTTTTTTGGGCTTTTTGCCTTCTCTTCTTTGAGCCTTTTAGCCCCCAATATTCTATGGCTGCTTGTGTTGCGATGCGCTGAGCGTAGCCGAATTATACCCGTTTCAATGGCTGTCGTTGTGGGCTTACAAAAAATTCCCCTTAGCACAATAATTAAGGCATAAAGTTTGTTATGTATTAGCGCACCAAAATAAAATAAGGTATGAAAAGATTAGCATACATTTTCGCTTCGGTGGCTACCGCGCTGGTATTCACCTTGTTGTTCTTTGAAAATAGCATAGGTCTCAACCTCGTAATTCTTGAATGGATAACAATCCCCATAATGCTGATACTCAACAGACCGTTCAAGTTCAACAAACTTACAGTCACGGCTTTGGCGGTGCTTCTGACCACCTCGCTTGCTGTGCTGTACTCGCATTCGGGATGGACGATTTTCGTCAACATACTTATGTTCTTCACTTGCAACAGCATAATTGTTTTCAAGGAATACCGCAGTTATATGTACGCTGCCTTCGAGGCATTCCGCAACGCTGCACTTTCGTTTGTTCCGCAGACAAACAAAAAGCACGAGGACGGTGAACCCAAGATGAAAAAAAGCAAGATTTTATGGCTAACGGTGCTGGCATTCGTAATAACAATGGCGTTCGTGCTGCTGTACTCGCTCGGCAGTTCTCGGTTCGGCGATATGGTTGCCGACCTTATCAGGTCGCTGAATTTCAAGTTCGTACTGCTGTTCTTGTTCGGACTTGTGTTTGCAAACTTCGCATTCCGCAAGAAGACCGAAAAACTTATGACCTACGAAGCTGGCAAAAACGAAATTATGGAACACAAGCGTAGGAAAAAATATCTCCGCGGACTTTCACAAACGCTTAAAAACCGCAATTTCTTCGGAATTATGCTTCTCGGAATGTTGAACATCGTACTGCTTTTCTTCAATATCAGCGACATACGCTACGTTTGGTTCTTCTCGTGGGACGGCAGTTTCCTGAAGGAATATGTACACGAAGGCACTTGGATTCTCGTTTTCTGCATACTTATTTCGCAGATGATTGCATTGCTCCTTTTCCGCGCAAACCTCAACTTCTACAGCCGCAACCGACTGCTGAAAATCTTGACAATGATATGGCTTGCGCAAAACTGCCTGATGACTATCTCGGTAGGAATAAGAAATTTCTGGTATGTGAAGTACTTCGGTCTGGCGTTCGGTCGTATTGCTGTTTTCTTCTTCCTAGTGCTTGTTGTTGTCGGACTGATTTCCATAATGGTAAAGGTAAGCAAGCGCAAAACTATGTTCTATCTTTTCAAGGTCAACAGTTACGCCTTTATGGTTGTGATTTCGTTGTCGGCTTTGGTAAACTGGAGCGTAGTGATTGCGCAGTACAACTTTGCTCATAGCGACAGTTCGTTCATCGAATATTCCTTTATGGCGCAACTGAGCGACCCAGCACTGCCATACCTGACAAAGACCCGCGAAGAACTTGACCTTATCGACCAGCAGCAACGACAGGCAATGAAATTCGACACAAGGCAGGACTATTTCATAACGTCAAAGAAGTACGAAATCCTTATCAAGATGAAAATCGTAGACTTCAAGGAGAGGTACAAAAACCAGAACTTTCTTGAATGGAACCTCGCTGACGAATGGGCATACCGTGAACTGAAAAAAAGCGGTTTTGCCGACGATACGGAATTTAGTGCGGATTGGTTCGACCTTATAAAGTAAGTTCAATGGCTGCGCCGTTTGAATGCCTGCGGCGTTTCTTGGTTTTTGGGTTTGTAGGCTCGAAGGCTCACAGGCTTGAAGCCATAACGTGCAGAACGTTATTACGACTTTGGCTGTTAGCCTATTAGACCTTTAGCCCCTTTTTGTACAGTTTCTGTTATTCCTTCACAAATTTCCGATGGCTGATAACCGCCCCCTGAGCCTGTGGTTGCTGAGCACCGCCGAAGTATCGAAGGGTGCGGATGCGTACCACATACACTCCACTTCTCAAATCTTCCACATCACAAACCGCATTATCGCTATTTACCTCAATGCGTTTTACAACCTGCCCCATCACATTCACAATCTCGATTTCTGAAATTGTTTGCGAAGATGTGATGTTGAGAATGTCGGTGGTCGGGTTTGGGAATACTTTTACATCGTCAAAGTCCTGTTCTTCAATATTCACAGGATTAATAAGATTTAATCTGCGCGTAAACGAATATCCTCCCAAACTTGCCGTGATATTCTCGCTACCAGAAGCAAGGATTGTAGCATTTTCGCCAACAATTGATAATCTACTGCCCGATGCCCACGAAACACTATTCTCCGTGCCAACTGTAAAATGATGCTGTACAAGGTCAACATCATCGTAATCGTCTGCACTTTCAGCATACAGATAAATCGGCGTTGCAAAAAGCATAGCGAGCGAATCGTTTTCCAGACCTAGCGGAATAGGATAACGACCTTCGGCATAACTCCAGCCATCGCCTAGCATAGCGCGAAGTTCAGGAGTGTCGCCTGTTAGTTGGGAAGTAAATCTCCATTCGTACATTCCTTCCTCATAATCGGCATTGTAGGCAAGCATCTGTGCATCGTAGTAATTATGGTCAAAATAAACACTATCGCCCCAAAAATCAAAACCTTCATAACCATCAAAAGCATAGTGCCCGGAATATATTGCAGATCCATCAACACGACCTATGTTAAGACAATTTGCGAGTGTATCGCCACATAACGAAGCAAATGTACCTGCAATGCCACCGACTATTGAATCTCCATGTATATACCCAGAATTATAACAGTCAACTATTCTTCCACTCGGATAAACATAACCTTCTCCCATAATCCAAATGGAATCGTTGCCAGTATAGCGACCTACTATGCCTCCAATATTATAATTCCCAGAAATGTTACCATAATTTGTGCAATTTTCAATGCTTACATTTCCTGATATATCTCCAACAATGCCTCCCATATAATATGTATCCGATGACTGTATATCGCCAACATTCTTGCATTTCATTATAAACCTTCTATAATTTTCATTACCAGAAACGGCCAGAACTTGTCCTACTATTCCACCTATACTATTGCAAGTAATATTATCAGAACTTCCTGAAATTTGGCCATAATTTATGCACCCGATTATGTTACCACCTCCCAGGAAAGTGCATATCCCACCAGTTCCATCTCCATATATTTTAAAATGGCCATAATTTTGGCAATCAACTATATTGGAGTAATTAGATCCTCTATGACATATTCCTCCAACTTGTTGGGTTGTAGTATTTGTAAGATTTGTGCAGGATATTATATTCCCCAAATTCTCCCATGCAATACCGCCAAAAGTCTGCAAGACACTGCCTAATCGTAATTTTGTAGTGCATCTGCATATTGTTCCGTAATTATTAACACAAACTCCTCCACCACCATAATTTGAAGAAAGAAAGCCTACAATTCTAAGAGAATCCACATAACCTACATTTTCTTCAACTCCACCAATTGCGCCAAAAAGAGCGGCATAAGAATCATCTGAATTTATATTCAATGCCAATGTATGACCTCCACCATAAAAATAGCCACAAAATCCCCTTCCGTTGTTTGTCCTACCAAGCATAATTGGTAGCGAATCATTAACAATATCGTTCATAAGTCTGAAATGCTTGTTGTCTAAGTTATTGCCAAGATTCAAACTGTCGCCTATTTCTTCAAGGTGTGCTACTGTATATATGCGGTAAGGGTCTGATTCAGTACCATTTCCGCCGCCGAATTGAGCGAAAGCAAATACTGCCAAAAGACAGCCTACAATCAATGTGAATATTCTTTTCATAACCAACAATTTAATTTACACATACTTTTCAAGCATAGACTACGCGCCAATATCAATATACCAAATGGCTATTATCCTATGCTCGTTGCAAATATAATCAATTTATCAATACAACAATACATTTTTTGAAGATTTATGCCTACGGCGTTTAAGAATTCAAAGTTCAAGAGTTCAAGGTTCAACGATTTGAAGATTTGAAGATTTGGGGCTTGAAGGCTAAAAGGCTTAAAGGCTAGAAGCCGTTTGAATGGCTGACGCCGTTTCAATGCCTACGGCGTTTGATGGGCTAAAGCCGTTTAAGGGTTTAAGGGTTCAACAGTTCAAAGTTCAAGGTTCAAGGTTCAACGATTTGAAGATTTGAGGGTTGAAGGCTTAAAGCCGTTTGAATGGCTACGACGTTTCTAGGGCTACGCCCGTTTGAAAGTTTCTGGGGTTGATGGCTGACCGTTTCTCGTTTCACGATTGGGCGCAGGGGATTACCCTATATAACTTCGTTCAAATCGAAGTATAAAAGTCTGGTTGGTTCGTCTTTGTCATCATCGTTCAATGGAACAAATCCATTTCGCATATAGAAAGGTACTGCGTTGGCGTAGGCATCTACAGTAACAAAACGGCATCCGGTCTTATTGTCAATGACAAAGTAACTTTTTATGAATCGGAGCAGTATTGTTCCTATCTGTTGCCCTTTCAAAGATTTGTCCACTCCCAAACGGCACAATTTCACGGCAGGATAACTTCTCAGCCTCTTCTCGTTAACAAAACGCCCTTTGCGAAAGCGATTGAATTCATTCTTGTTTTCAAAGTCACTCAACGAAACCCTGTCGTTCGCCAAACTAAAGAACGCTACGGTTTGCTTTGTCTCCTTGTCTTCAAAAATATATGTCACAGCCAGCAAAGCCTTGCGGTATGCAACAGCCTCGTTAAGGATGAAATCGTTCAAGTCGGCATCACCGCAATCGAAAGACCTTACCTGTTCGCCAACAGACAGTTTGCGAACTTCGTACCGTTTGCTTATTTCAGAAAAATCCATATATTAGTTCTTCAATATGCTCATAATAAGATGATAAGCAGCAAGTCTTTCTGCTTTTTCCTCTGGAGTTTCTTTGCGTTCCTCGTTCATTCTTGCTTCAAATCTCCGAGCATCTTCACCGAATAATATTGGCGTTTCTTTTATTGGTCGTGCCATAACATTAAATTTTGGTACAAAAGTAGTAGTTTTTTTGTGGAAATGAGAAATGTTTTAGGGAAATTTTGAAAATTAAGGGCTAAAGCCAGTTGAATGCCTGCGGCGTTTAAGGGTTCAAGGGTTCAACAGTTCAAGGTTCAACGATTTGAAGATTTGAAGATTTGGAGGTCGAAGGCTCGAAGGGTCGAAGTACGCCGTTTAAAGGACTTAGGATTTCTTACCGTACTTCCACATCTGCCAGCTGTTGAAAAGGTTCTGCCAGATAGAATATAGGGCGGGAAAGACTGAGGCTAGCGGATTGAGATAGGTGTTTGCCATCCAAATACCCATGGCGGTGTTCTTTTGTCCGAGCAATTGTCCTCCAGCCATCTTGTCGCCATATTTCTTGCCAAGCCATTTGCCTACACCGAATTGGATTACGCAGAATATTAGCGAGGCGATACCCAACGCTATTATGCTTACGAGGTTTTCCTTGCCATACAGGAACATAAAATCGATTGTCTGACCAAGCGTAAAGAGCAACGCCAACGCCCACAGGTAAAACGATATGCCCTTTATTTTGCAAAGAAAATTGTTAACCTTCGGAAACCAGTGCTGCATACATAGAGCAAGAATGAACGGTAATGCAATTATTGGACTTACTCGTTTCAATATCAGCAAGAACGAATCGATGAATGGCATTTCCTGCTGTTGTCCGATGAACGAAAAGTATATCGGAGCCACTACTGCCACCATAAGATTTCCGAGAATTGTGTAAGTGGTCACTGTTTCGCGGTTGGCTCCAAGCATACACGATATTACAACCACCGAGGCTGCCACAGGACAAAGTACTCCCGCCAGTATTCCTTCGGCAATGGCGTCACCGCCACCAAACAGCATCACTAGCCAGTAACTTCCCATACTCACAACAATCTGGAAAAGCATCAGCCAAACGTCGAGCATTGTTATTTTTAGTTTCCTTACGTCTACCGCAGCAAAATTTAGCAGAAGCATTGCGAATATCAGTATTGGCACGTATGGCGTGAACATTGCGCAGTACTTGTGCAGCAACAGTCCGAGAACTATTGCTATGGGAAGTACGAAACTGCGAAATCTGTCCATCTTGTAGTCTATTGTTTTCGGGCGCGAAATTAATAATAATGTGTTCACGGAGGATTTAGTTTTTTCGTACCTTTGTCGAAACATTTTTACAATGAAACATATACTTACGTTAGT
>CAJOEG010000082.1:0-10466 GCA_905233405.1 uncultured Bacteroidales bacterium
ATGACAAAGGAAATAGGATTAGCTTAACAAAAATTTATTTCCAATTATAAATTAAAATCCTTGCCGATTCGGATTTAGTTACTATTTTTGCAAAAATTTTACAACAACAAGGTTTTTATGCTACTAAAAATCGAACTAGAGAATTTCTTTTCAATCAAAGAGAAAATAACAATTGATTTCCGCGCAGGAAATATCAATACAAAACAAGCTCGCCTGCTCGAACAAAATACTATTGAATGGAACGGGCAGAAAGTGTTGAAATCCATTGGATTGTTCGGTCCAAACGCATCAGGGAAATCTAATATTGTAAAAGCTATTAGGTTTTGTTGCCATTTGATATTCCAATCGCATCTGCATAACGAGAACACAATATTTAATTTCCAGCCATTTAAATTTGATGGTTGGGATCAGAAACCCAGCCGTTTCCTTGTAGATTTTGTATGCGACAATGTGGAATACGAATATTCATTTGCTCTTAACCGTAACGAGATTTTGGAAGAAAGCCTATACTATTACCCGAAGAAAAGGAGAGCTAAGATTTATTCACGCAAAGGCAAAGAATTCTCTTTTGCTGAAGGTGCAATTCCAAGGGCAAATGATGTGGTTTTCAATACTAGCTCAAAAAACTTGTTTCTAAGTAGGGCAAGTTCGATGAACAGGGAACTGGCACAAAAACTGTTTATGTATTTCTTGAACACATTTATGCTTGACCTTGTTCAGTTAAACGACAGCAACATTGAAGAATTATTTGTCAAGAACAAGAAAGTTGTCCTCGAAGCGTTAAATGTATGCGACAGTGATATTTGCGATATTGAAATCCGTAAAGAAAAAGTACAGCAACTTAGCCTTAACATTGCAATTGGTACTAATGCCGCCCCCTCGGAACTTAAAGAAGTTGATGTCATTAAATTTTTTACATATCATAAGTTCGCGCCAAAAATCCCATTCGACATGATGGCCGAGGAATCGAGCGGAACAAAGCAACTGTTTGGAATGCTTTTGCGTTTGCTTGATGTCGTGAGAAATAAAAAAACCTTGATGGTTGACGAATTCGATATAAGCCTGCACACTTTTTTGGCAGATTTTATTCTTGACCTTATTCACGCATCTTCAAATTCGCAACTCCTATTTACATCACACAATACAAGCCTTATCGACACCGACCGTTTAAGAAAGGACCAGATTCTATTTGTAAACAAAAAGGATGATGGTTCAACCGATGTGTATTCCCTATTCGATTTCAAGGATTTCCGTGACAATATGGATGCAGAAAAGGGCTACAAGCAAGGTCGTTTCGATGCAATACCGATAGTTAGCTCTTCGGTAGGAAGTTTGAAAAAATTATTGGAGGACTGATATGGCTAGAGGAAGAGAGAAAAAGGCTCCAAGAAAAATGAAGCGAGTCTTTCTTGTTTTCTGCGAGGGAGAAACGGAGGAAAACTACATAGATTTCCTAAGACGACAGTATAAATCGCCAATTAAAATTGTTCCTAAAACTGAAGGTAATCAGATTTCCCAACAAATAATAAGCAAGCAACAGAAAGAACTGAAATTGTCGCAACACGAACAGATAACAACATTTCTTATGTACGATTTGGATGTTGCATCGGTAAAAGAAAAACTTAAATCGTGCAATGCAATTTGGCTATGTAGCGACCCTTGCATTGAATTGTGGTTTTTGCTGCATTGTAAGGAACAAACGGCATACATTTCTACAAACAACTGCAATTCTACCTTATGCAAGTCACATCCTGATTGGAAAAATTACAAGAAACCTATCATTAACGATGCTCAGCAACAGTTTTTATGGAACAACAAGGAAATTGCCATTAAACGGGCAAAAGCACTTAATGAAAATACAAATCCATCATCGACGATTTACAAGCTACTGGAAGCAATAGAAAGTTACTAAATTTCCTACCTCTCTCTCCTTTCAATCACCTTCTTCAACTTATACCTATCGCCAGTTGAAGTGCCAATAGCATCGATGAACTGCTGGTCGTAGCCAGGAGTGTCGTAGCCCCAGCGCAGGAAGTTGCCATTCTCGTCGGTGCGACGAATAATCTGGTCGTTGTACTTCACAATCAAATACTTGGCTAGTTTATCCCAGCGTTGCATCATTCGGGCGGTATAGTCGATGCTCTTGCGGTTGAGATAGCTTTGGCGGTCTACCGGCTGCATACCCTTTACGGCAAGCAAAACACTGTCCTGGTCGGCAAAATAGTAGTCCTCGAGCTCCTTTTGTGCAGAACGCAAGTCGCCAACCATCATCGAATAGCGCGGATACACCATATTTGCCACCCAGTTGTTCATCCAGAATGCCGACTCGAACGAAAACTCGTTGCGCGGATTGTTCTCCTGACGGAAAGCATCGGGCACTTGCGTAATGCAGCAATACAGAGGTACATAAGCCACCATATTGGCATCGTCGCAGTTGAACCAAGTTACACCGCCCACATCGTCGGGCAACCACGAGCGCATCTGGCAGGTCATTGTGAAACCCGACTGCTGGGTGGCAATCGGACGCTCGCGGAAATACGCAATGCTGTCCTTGTCCTTGAAGTGCATAGGCAGCGGACGGATAGGCATTCCCCACGGACCTGCGGTCATATCGGCGGTCATGTCGAGCGGTGTGCCTTCGAAATGGTCGCGCATGTCGTTTTGCAAGTCGCGCAACGAAAGCGGAGCATCGGGCTTAATCCACAACGGAAGATGGTCGCACTTGTCGAAATCGCCGTTGATATATGGCAAGTACTTGTCCATTTCGTCCTTGCTGTAGTGGTGGCGGAAGAAACTCCACACGCGGGCATCGGCATAGCGCACATTCTCGAAGTCGATAGGACAATAGGCATCGCGGAACGAAAAGTTGGCATCGTTGCCACTGAAAAAGCCAAGTTCGCGCGCAAACGAAATCACATCGTAGGCGTAAACGCATTCTACCTCGGGACGGTTGATATTCTGCAAGTTCTTGCTGCTAATGCTCATGTACGACTTTTTCTGTTCCTGCGGAAACTGCCTGATACGGCTGAGGTTAGCGTGTGCGCAGATGCAGTCGTCGGGGATTCGCAGAGCCACCCACACAGCACCCTTGCGGCCTTTGCCCTTGCCAATTATCTCCATAATCCACGCCTCGTTGGGGTCGCAAATGGTAATTGTTTCGCCGCTGCTGTTATATCCGTATTCGTCCACCAGTTCGGCCATGCAGTGGATAGCCTCGCGGGCCGTGGATGAGCGTTGCAGAGCAAGACGCATTAGGCTGAAATAGTCGAGCAAGCCCTCATCGTTGACAAGCTCCAGACGTCCGTCGAAAGTGGTTTCCACTATGGTGACCTGCTTTTCGTTCATCAGCCCCACCACATTGTATGTATATTCCACCTGCTTCACAAATTGTCCTTCGTGCGACGGTCCCCAGCCGTGAATGGCGATGAGTTCGTCCTTGTCGTGCCGTCCGGCAGGACTGTAAAACAGCGAACCCGAGAATCCGAATCCATCGCAGTTGTAGGTACACATCACGCTACCGTCGGCTGATGCTTTCTTGCCTACAATGAGGTTGGTGCAGGCAAGGATTGGCTCGAAGCACAGAACTATAATCAGAGTAATGAAAAATATTCGTTTCATGAGAAAATAAATCTTTTTGACAACAAATAAATGACAAACTTACATAAAAATTATTGATTTTTATGCCAGTATAATAAAGAAAATTTGGCGTTGATAGTCAATATATTATAATTTTTCTTTAGAGGAAAAATACAGCATCTGCAAAAGGTATTTATTGCAAATTGAGTACGCAAAAATGCTTTGTGGTAAATATATAAATATTCTTATTTGGTATTACCGTTTTGGGCAAAAGCAAATATGTATTTACTGGTAGTAGTTGCAAATTTATCATTAAAAATCTATATAATATAGTTATTTAGTATTGTTTTGTATATTATTATAAACAGGAACTGCTGATACAGAAAAAACAATTATTTTTGTTTCGCGTTTGATTTCGACCTATAAACGTTGTAAAATGTTATAAATGTTATATTTACACAAACATATACGAACAATAATATTTATGGTACATAAATATGGTTTTGCCGTCCTGATATTATTGGTTTCGTACATTTTTTCAAATCCAGCATTTGCCCAGGATGGAGAAGAAAATAAACAATGTATTTCTCTTGACGATCTTGTATATATGGTCAACATGAATACAGTAGACGATTTTGATTCAATACGTAATTTGTTGTATAACAAGGGTTACAAATGGAGCGGAGACACTTCTTCATACCAATGTAGTAGCAACGGCATAAAGCTCACATATCACTCTGATGATAGATATTATGACAATGAACACTGGGACTATCCTTCGATCATGATTTTTAAGTCAAATGACGGTCTTAGCAACATAGTGAGAGTTAATATATATAAGTCGGGTTGTTCGCATTCCATGAGACAGGACTTTGATGATAGTCAGTACCATCCTTCAGGCGGAGGAAAGATTTATCATGGGTTGTCTACATTTGAAGGTAAGCGCAATGAATATGAGGTGGAATATTACGAGGATAGCATCCTTATGCGCTTGACAATAAGAAATATAGAAGAAGTTAATGAGTACATTAAGAATACTGTAGGTGCTAAAGAAAAAGTTATATTGGACAAGATTAGTCGTGCCAACGAGCTTTGCAATGCTAAGATGTTTAACGAAGCATACTCTACCATTGACTCGGCGATGGGAATATACACCCCAATGGATACTATGCTTTATAATGTCCGTCTGCAAATAAGATCCAAACAGGTTAATATATTATATGCCAAACTTATTGATGCCGTGAATGTTCGCGAAAATATCGCAGAGGGAATATCTGTCTGCGATGAAATCTTGACCATAGATAGGCAAAATGACACCATAATTGAATTGCGAGACATACTGATTGGCAGCACGAAGAAAGATTTCCTTCCGTATTCAAAGTTAAATCCGACGGGTTACAACATCACCGTGGCTTCGCTCGAAAGCTTGATAAATGCTGAAATCAAAAAAGGACAGAGCGCACTTAAACACGTATTAACGTTAGACTTTAAATTCAGCACCGGGCAATATAACCAGACATCAGGTCGTATGGAGCTTGAAATATTCCAGGCCGACGGTTATACACCTATTGATAAATCGAGCATAAGTACGCAGAATGACAGGTTGCGTCGCTACGTCAACAGCATTGCTACAAGTCCTATTATAAAGCCTGTATTGCAATACGGACTGTCAATCAACACGGAAGAAAACCTTTCCTACAATATGGAATGGAAATGTACCGACAAGATTGGTAAGATGATAAAAGGCAAGAAAATAACAAGCAACAACAATTTGATACCATACATCGATTCTATAAATTGCGAATACTTGCGCAATATATCGCCCAAAACAAAAAAAGATACACTGCCTTATAAAGTGGTCTATACTGTAACGCAATGGGACAAGCATTGCAATGGGACTGCAATGACCGACTTGCGTGTAACAAGCATAAAGACTTCAAACAAATTTTCGTGGATGCCATCGTTAGTTGTCCCTGGACTTGGCACTTATACACAAGGTTATCATTCTTCCGTAATAGCAAGGGCATTGCCTTTTGCTTTGTTTACGGGACTTGCTATAACAGGTCTTGTTTATGAAAACGGAAAGGGAAAAGAAATAGACAGGACGGCGTGGGGTAGCGGGAACAATAGGTTCTGGGAAAACAAAAACTTCGGTTATATTTTGGGTTATACCAGCCTTACCATAGCTGCAACATTATACATAAATGATCTTATTGAAAGCATAATAGCAACTAGTAGGAATTTGAAACGAACACAAAGGCTCCGTGATGCATTCGAAAAAAGTGATAATTTGATTGACTTGCAGACTCAAGAAATAAAATTGAAAAAAAATACTCGATAAAGGAGTAGAAATACATAAAGTATGATAACCCTGTTTTTTAGCGGATGCTAATATATTTTTTTGTATGTTTGCATCGGTATGCTCAATACGATACGACACAAGATAATAACAATACTGGCAGTGGCATTTGCCATTATGTTGCTTTTTGCTCGCGTTGCAAACGCACAGCAGACCGATGAAAAAGTGTTGTATGTTGTTTCGGTAAACGATATGCATGGCAACATAGACAATTTTCCACAATTTGCCGCTCTGCTTGATAGTTTGCGACATCAGTATCCGGGTTTGTTGCTAATTTCTGCGGGCGACAATCGTACTGGTCATCCGGTAAACGATCGATATCCCAAACCGTCATATCCAATCACAAAACTTATGAACCAAGTCCATTTTGATCTGTCGGCTCTTGGCAATCACGAGTTTGATGCAGGAGTAGATGGTCTTCGCAAAGTCGTAGAATGGTCAGATTTTGATTATGTATGTGCTAATGCATACTTTGATGACAGTATAAATGTGAGACCTTACAAGATTATCGACTACAACGGTCTTAAAATAGGGTTTGTTGGTGGGATACAAGTAGGTGAAAATGGAATCCCTGACTTTCATCCCAAGTATGCCAAAGGAGTGTCGTTCAGACTTATAGAGGATGTTTTGCCAGAATATATGTTTTTACGCAACCAATGCGATATGCTTTTTCTTATCTCGCACTGCGGTCTAGAAGCCGACATAGAAATAGCCAAGAATTTCCCTCAGTTTGATGCTATCTTTGGTGGACATTCGCACAAGAAGATTGAACGTACCAAGCTAATAGGCAATACAATGATTACACAATCGGGAAAGAAATTAAACTATCTTACCGTTAGTGTTTTTTACTTTACAAATGGTAAAATCGACTATAAGGCGCAGCAGGTTTTTTCAATAAAAGATTTTGGACGGAAGGATGAAAAAATACAGGCAATGGTTGACGATTTCGGAAGCCTAGATATTTTTAGCAGGATTGTCGGATATAACGATGTCGAAATAGGTAGCAAAGAATCACTAGGTTGTTTCATGTGTGACGCAATACGCAAATACACGAAATCAAATCTTGCATTTCAGAATCCAGGAGGTTTAAGGTTAGGCAAACTTCCTGCTGGACCAATAACCGCAAAGGATATCTACACTATGGATCCTTTCGACAATGTAATAATGAAATATAAGGTAAGTGGACAGGAAATAATGGATATGATGGAAAAGGCATACAGCGAAACTAATGATTTCCCATTATTTTGTTCAGGCTGTACATATACAATTCAACGCAATGAGTACGAAGAAATAGAGAACATACAAATTATACTTGATAACGGAAGCCCACTGAATCCCAATGCCAATTATAGCATAGCCATGAACAATTATATGGCAAGCGTATATGGTTTTGATAAACAATACAAAGGCAAAGAATTCCCTCGTTCAAGCGAAATTCTATTTGATTATCTGAAACTACAGTCGCACATAAACTATGCTGGGACAACTAGAGTGGAGGAACACTAATTATTTTTTCTTCTTCCTTGCCACAAGTTCCACTTCGGCATTTGCTACGTTAAGTCCGTCCAACGAGGCGAGGAACTTGCCAAGTTGCTGGAAGCCGTAGTTGCGTGAATCGAAGTCAGGGTACATCTTTTTCAGGCGGGTGCCGATTTCACTGAGATTTGTTGGCTTGTCGTTGGCCATATTGTCGGCAACCATCTTGCGCACGGCGCTGGCAATAAATTCCTTCGATACTGGCGGCACATCCTCGCCCTCGGCAACTGCACGGCGGTACTTGTTGAGCGAGGCATCCGTTTCAACACGTTCAAGTTCAATGAACTCGTCGCAAGCCTTGCGCAAGGTGACTATTGTCTTCTTTTCGCCCATACCTATCAGATATTTGCCAGTCTCGCGCAGTCGCGATGCCAAGGTTGTAAAGTCGCTGTCGCTCGATACAAGGCAGAAGCAATCCACATCATTGTTGAGATGCAGAATGTCCATTGCATCGATGATAAGTTTTGAATCAACGCAATTCTTGCCCGATGCGTTTCGTGTCTGTGTAACAAGATGCATACCCTTGTTCTTGCAGGTGTTTATCCAAGCATTTGGCGTAACGGCGCCCTTGTCGTCAACCGAAACGTAGGCTTTCTTCACTATCACGCGCCCGTATTTTGTCAGGCTGTTGAGTATTCCGTCGGCATATTTGTTTGATATGTTCTCGGCGTCAATAAGCAGTGCAATCCTATAGTTTTCCATTTATTATCAGTTTTTAATTATTTTCCTTCAGTCTTCTAGTTACAAAGCGCACCGGTATCCAAGCAGCAAAAAGTCCGATTAGCATTACAGCGACAAACGACCACAGAATGTCAAGAATATGTATTGAAACAGGGTAGGCGTCGATTATGAACGAACCGGTTCCGTCGCCCAATCTTACAAATCCGTATGTCATTTGTAGCCAGCATATAATTCCGCCCAAAAACAGTCCGATTATCGCTCCGACAAGGCTTATGCCCAAACCCTCGATGAAAAATATGCGTCGGATGGCATTGTCGTCTGCACCCATACTGCGGAGAATAGAAATGTCGTTGCGCTTGTCGATGATAAGCATTGTGATTGAGGCTATTATGTTGAATGAAGCAATCAGCAGTATGAAAATCAGAATCATAAAGATTGCCCACTTTTCCGACTGCATTATCTTGTACGAATATTCGTGCTGCATATTGCGGTCGAGAACCTTGAATTTGTCGCCTAATTTTGCAGAAAGTTGCTTTACCGCTTCGTCATACGAAATTCCCGACTTGAGTTTTATTTCTGCAGCACCTATTTCGTCGTCAAATTCAAGCAAACGACGCACATCATCAATCGGCATAACAACATAGCGCATATCATACTCCTGCTGTATTGCAAAAATTCCTGACGGATAAAGCGATATGTTATTGAGAAGGTCGGAGGCGGCATCACTGAAATTCCCCTTGATTTCGGTGGTGCGACTTGGTATGCTTGCCGTAAGTGGTTCCAAATAATCGCAAGTGACGCCCATTGAGTATGCAATTCCCGCACCCATTATGGCGCACGAAACCTTTCCGTTGTGTAGCAGGGCATCGCCACGAACGACCATAGAATCAAGTCCAGTGGTTGCAAAGAAATTTTCGTCAACACCCTTAACCGTGGCTATCACCTGTTTTTCGTTGTACTGCAGGAGGGCGTTTTCCTCGAGAGTATAAGAAACCGACGAAACGAAGTCGCAGTCGTGCAATGCCGATTCGAAATTGCTGTCGGGAACAAAAGTCTTGCCAGTAGCGGGAAGCACCTTTATGTCGGGGTCGAACGAATTGTTTAGACGCATAAGCAGGTCCTCGAATCCGTTGAAAACCGACAGCACAATAATCAGTGCGGCGGTACCGACCGCCACTCCTGCTATTGAGATTATCGAGATTATGTTTATCGCATTGCGCGATTTCTTCGACACCAGGTAGCGTGATGCTATGTAGAACGGAAAGGACATTTAATATTAATCGTATATTTTTTCAATCAGTCATTCCACAAGTCAGAACATACACGCGATACGGAACGGGGAGCGTTGTAATGTTCGACTATGCGGAATCTCATTCTATTACCAATAGGAGATTGCTCTCTTCGTATCGCGACTTCTAGTTCCGCACAAACAGGCTCACACGCCACGTTCCTTTGTCGGTTCGCTTTGTTTTGCGGACCCTTTAGCGCACGAAGCTTGCGAGTAATGACGGCCTTTTTTTTGTAAAATAAAAATAACATTGTTGTTCAATGATAACAACACTATGACTTCAACGCCTTTTCGATACGTTCCACCTCGTCGAAACTGTCGTCCAAGTAGAAAACAAGTTCCGGTACACGGCGCACATCGTTGCGGATGGCATTGCCGAGTTCGTAGCGTATGCGCGAAACGTTGGTGTTGATTTCCTTTATTATCGACTGGCCGTCGGTTGACGGGAATATGCTAAGGTAAATCTTTGCAAGTCCCAAATCGGGTGACATACGCACGCCTGTAATTGTAAGCAACCTTCCTGGTACCAATCCGTTGAACTTAAACTGTAAAATATTTGCCAACTCCTTCTTAACCAAGCCGGCAACCTGTGTCTGTCTTTTTGAATCCATCTTTCTCCTATCTTTAAAACTACAGCCTTTCTATCATCCTCGTAAAAATCTCCGTCATCTTCGATTCGGCGGCGGCGGCAACCTTCTGCACTTCCTCGTGCGACACCTCTACAATCTTGTCGGGTACGCCGAGGTCGGTGATTATCGACATTGCAAAGCACGGAATGCGCATCTGTCGTGCAACTATCGCTTCGGGTACTGTCGACATTCCAACTGTGTCGGCACCAATTACGCGGAAATACCTGTATTCGGCGGGAGTCTCGAATGTTGGTCCCTGTACGCCCACATACACACCATGCTTAACGTTTATGCCCTTCTCCTTTGCAATGGCATCGGCCTCGGCTATCAGGTTGTGGTCGTAGGTCTCGTGCATATCAGGGAATCTCGGACCTGTTGGGAAGTTCTTTCCGCGCAA
>CAJOEG010000082.1:10476-11722 GCA_905233405.1 uncultured Bacteroidales bacterium
CGGTGATAACCATAAGGTCGCCGATTTCAAAGTCGGGATTGACACCACCGCTGGCATTCGACACGAAAAGGTACTTTATGCCGAGGCGAATCAAAGTCCTTGTTGCAAAAACCAACTGCTTCATTGAGTAGCCTTCGTAGTAGTGGAAGCGTCCCTGCATAGCGACTACTATTTTTCCGCCAAGCCGACCAAGAATCAGTTTTCCGCTGTGTCCTTCGACAGTAGAAACTGGAAAATCGGGAATTTCGCTGTATGGAATTTCATCAATGACATCTATTTCCCTGACAAGACCGCCAAGTCCTGTGCCGAGAATGATGCCCACTTCGGGAGTTTCCTTAAAGCGAGTTGTTATAAAGTTTATTGTAGCGTTTGTTGTTTCTGACATAACTGATTATTTGATTGTTAAACTGTTTTTTCTCTTCATCGTCGCAAAGCAGTTCCACCCTGATTGGAACATAGAACATATACGGTTTCATTCCGTCGTCGATAAACTTGCTTGTACGCAAGCGCACGGCATCCTTTTCGGTGACGACAATCATCTTCTGTCCGCTCATTTCGGTGAAAGTCTTGCTAATCTTGGCAATGTTGGATGCCGAAAAGTCGTGATGGTCGGGGAACGGGAGATGAACAACGCCCTTCGACTTCTGCATAAGCATTTCGACAAAGTTTTCGGGATGGGCGATTCCTGTGACTGCCAGCACGTTGCAATCCTTCATCTTGTCGTAGTTCATTTTCTTTGAATTGCCGAAAACAGGCTTCAAGTCTTCGTACACGACGCTGGAAAACGACAACTGCTGGTAAGGACGTACGCCGACTTCCTTGGTAAGTATTCGTCTGTCCATAGGTGTAATTTTGGGCGGACAGTTGGTATATACAAGCAGGTGGGCGCGGTGTACGTTGAACCGCGATTCGCGCAGACGGCCGAGTGGCATCACGTAGTCGGTGGCAATCGGGTAGTTGTAGTTTATGAGCAGGATATGCAGTCCGGGGTTAATCTTGCGGTGCTGGAAGGCATCGTCGAGGATTATGACGTTGAGGTCGGGATAAAGTTCGCGCAACTTCTCTACGCCCTTGTTGCGGTTTTCGCACACGGCTACCACCACGTCGTTAAATTTGCGTTTTACCTGCAAAGGCTCGTCGCCGCAAAGCGTGTAGTCGTCGTTGGGTTCTACAATGCGGAAGCCTTTGGTCTTGCGCTTGTAGCCTCGGCTGAGTACTGCGGTCTTGTAGTCGCCCTTGAGCAGAC
>CAJOEG010000083.1 GCA_905233405.1 uncultured Bacteroidales bacterium
GTGCTGCGGGAATTGCCTATCAGATAACTGGCGAGGTTTCCAACTGTGCAAATTATGGAATCATAGAGAGCGCTAGAGACATTGCTGGTATTAATTGTATACAAGGTAGTAGTACCGTGGGAAATATAGAAGTCGGCAGGGTTATAAATGAATATAACTATTATAATGATTATACGGAAAATTTAATCTCTCCGGATGCCGATGAAGATGATTTCTTCGATTCTGAAATAGCCGAAATAAGGGTCGATTCGCTACGAATTAATTTCAATACTGGAGGAACTCCGCGTACAACTCGGCAAATGGTAGGCAGCGAATTGGCCAACGATCTTCCGGGCGACTGGGACTTTGCCGAAAACCTTTATCCTTTGCCTGCAGGACTTGACCCCAACGATCCGCGCAATAAGCTTGCCCGTTTGCCTATAATCCTAAGGTCCGAGGGACTGACACGTTGCGAGTATATGACTTCGGTAATATCTGACTTTATACTTCCGCAGGTCGATGGTGTAACTTGGGAATCGTCCAATTCCAATATAGTTTCGGTGCCTTCGGGTGGCGGTGTGGCTACTGTGACGAATCAACAAACAGATACAATAGTTACAATTACTGCGACCTGTGAGGACTTTTCGAGAACCTACACGATTACTGTCCATCGTGCAAGAGGTACTTCCGCCGACAATCCTATCATAATATCCTCGAGAAGCGCTTTTGAAGAACTTGGACTAGATAGTTGTTACCTAAGTTATTGCTATGGGCTTTACTTTAGGCTTGGCAATTCAATAGAATTATCAAGGCCAGTATCTTCTTTCAATGGTCACTTCGATGGCGGTGGCTACACCATAACTTGGGGAAATAATGCCAACAATAAATGTTTGTTCTATGATACCAATGGCGCAGAAATATCCAACCTTTCAACCTATGGCAGCAATACCGCACTTATAGACAATGCCAAGGAGACCACAATAAGGAATTGCGTTGTATATACAGATATTTCAAGAAGTGAAAATGCTGGAGGCTTGGTTGGTGAATCGTCCGACGGCACTCTTATCGACGGCTGTATAGTTGCCGGAAACATTGTGACAAAGCATAGCGGCGGATTTGTTTCCAATGCCAAGGATACGCGAATCGTAAACTCTATTTCGATGATTAGCGCCAATAACACAACTGGTGCAGAGCAGGAGGATGTTGCAGCCTTTGTATTTTCGGGCTATAATGTTGTTGTGGATTCGTGCCTTGTGATTGGCTCGTACTTGACGGACATTTCAAGTTTTATATGCCCGAGTATTGGAAACGAAGGAAATAACATTTACTACGACAGCCAGCAGTGGAATTTCTCCAATAATAGCAACAGCTTGTCCGCTATTGGCAAGACGACCCGTGAACTTGTTGGCGACGGCATTTTTGCTGGCTCGGCAAAATGGGTTCATACTGAAGACAGATACCCTGTACCTGTTGGCACGGAAGACTACTCGCTTGCAAAACTTGTTTCTACCCCTATGCTTATCGGTGAGAACGATAGGAATGTTATGGAACTTACATCTCTTGGAATTTCTCCAGAACAGGTTGAAGGCGAAGTACAGTGGTCGGCACAAAGCGATTCGGGCGTAACAACCGACTTGACGGTAAGATGTGTCGATAATCCAACTGCTGCCGACATTGTGGCAACGTTAATAGATACAAGTAAAACATATACATTTATCCGCCCGATACAAGTGACGAAAGGTATAGTGCCAGATAATTACACCTACTCACAGTTCTTGTGCGAAGGTATCGACTTGATAATGCCGATTCCAAATTATGGAGAGGCAACATACCAGTGGTCGGTGGAGCCGGAACTGCAAATTGATGAAATAGGTGACAGCATAGCCGTCAGGATTCCTGTCGACTTTTATGCTAGCAGATCTTTGCTGGATAGTTTGCTTAATCTTACTCTTACAATCACATTCGATGGTTGCGAAAAGACACAGCCTTATGAATATTACATAATGCCGTCGCCAACTCATATAAGGCTGAACGATACTGCCGTTTGCCTGGGCAGTGAACTTACGCTTTCGTGCTATGCCGATGAGGGCTACGAAAATAGTTTGGATAGGTTCGGTTACACATGGTCCGATAGCGAATACGATGAAAATACTGTGTTGGGCGAAGGTTCAAACTATTATATTCCTTCGATTAATGACGACAGAAACGTAACTGTTGTAGTGTCGGGATGTTCTGCCGCATCTATTCCTGTTGTAGTTTCGGCAATAGAGGCTACACCTATTACGGTTGTAAGCGGCGAGCCTAACCAATGGATATGTCAAGGTGAATTTATGGAACCTGTCGTATTCTCGGTTGAAAAGCCTACCTACATCCTGCCAGAAGGAATTTATGCCGATTACAATGATGATGAGGCTCAGCTTACGCTTTCGGGTCGTCCGTTATACAATTCGCAGTACGACTATTCTTATACGATATATAGTTGCGGCAGTAGTTTTAGCGGTGCAATTGACGTTTCGAAGCGCACAAGGATTTACACCGACGGTAGTTTCTCGCAGGTTATCAACCTTGGCGACGAATTGGATGATATAAGGTTGGAGGAAACAGGTGGTGAATATTACATAACCATAGAAAGCCTTGACGGTACAGAAACTTTTACAACCGAGGATTTAGGTTTGTACATTTCGAATATGGATAGGGTTGATTTCATCTCAGGAACGCCAGAGATGCCAGGCGAATTCATTTATCATATTACTATTCCAGAAAACGGTGCATGTCCTGCTATAGTTTACGACAATTTCCTTGGTGTTTACGATACTGAAGACTTGTCTGCTACTGCACTAAGTACCACCTTATGTGTTGGCGAGACAGCTACCCTTGCAACAATCGAGCGTCCTGGTGCATACGGCGGCGAATATGTGTGGACTTTGGAGGGCGATACGGTTGGTACTGGTGCGCGAATCAATGTAATACCGCCAGTGGGAACTTCCACTTACGACGTTGCTTGCGGCGGAAAACGTATGTATGGCGAATTTGAGATTGGCGACTATGTATATTTGGATGAGCAACTTGGCGAAAATGTATATTCGATGCGCAAGAATACCGAAATTACCGTGTATGATTACCAAACTGGATATATGATTGCGAATGTTGAGCAGGATAGCTTGTTGCTGATGTCGCTTTCGAAGTTGGAGGAAACTGTTTGGTCGTATGACACAGTCGATGTTTCTGGCAATACAAACTATGCTACGGTTGCAGATGCAATGAACGACATGAATGGCCACGGGAATTCAATACTTCTTGCCGATGACGAAACATCGGCGGCAGCAATGCTTTCTCTTGATGATATAGATATGTATCTGCCGTCGGCTGGCGAACTGGGGTATATACTCAATAACTACGACAAGTTCTATTTTGCGTTGGAATACGACCTTCCCGTTATGCTTTCGTCAACCGAAAAGGATGCAAATACGGTTTACGTGTTTAATGCGAACTACGGACTTATGATGGAATATCCTAAGACAGAACCTGCCGTTGCAATGGGTTTCAAGAAGATTCCAAAGTCTAAGGTTGTCAATATGGTAGGTCGTACATCTAACATAAGCCGTACAGGTTCGGTTGACATTATCGTAAGCGACAGGCACGAAATGTTTGTCAGCACCAACGATGTTCTTTGCAACACAGACACTGCCCGTGTTGCCATCGAAACCGAATATTCGGTTGTTGACTGGTACAATACAATTAATTCCGACGAGCCGGTTGTTGTCGATAACGGTATTGCCGTGCTTCCCGAAGGTAGTTACATTGCCGTCGGAACAGATGAGTATGGTTCGTGCCACGATACCTTGGAAATAAAGGTAAAGGATTTGGCATTCTATGTTCCTCAGGACACTACGGTTTGCGATTCGGTAAGCTTTACCATTGCAAAGGAAGATGTAACCGTTATGCTTGGCGATGAGGTTCTTGATGGTCAAACCTTTACAATAAGCGAAAGCGGAATCTACAACATTACTTTAATCGGTATAGGCGACACTTGCCGCGAAGAAAAGACGATAAATGTTATGGTTAACCAGTCGTACAGCATTTCGTTCGATACCATTGTGTTCGACAGCGAATTTGTATGGAACGGCGAAACTTACACTGCTACTGGCGACTACGTGCAGCAGTTTACTACGGTCGGTGGTTGCGACAGTATTGTTACGGTTCACGTGACAATCGTTAATACCGAAACCGAATTTGCTGTTTATGGCAATGTTACCGAGGGTGATGGCGTTTCTCAGCTTTCGGGCGTGAATGTGGTTTCGGCTAGTGCTTCTACGGTTACCGATGAGGCTGGTTATTATGTGATTATGGTTCAGCGGTCTAATCCGGTATTGCAGTTTGCAAAGACTGGCTACAACTTTGTATTCGACACCATTACCGAAAGCGGACAGCACAATGTACTGATGCTTAAACCTGAAATGAATGTTTCGTTGTCGGAGGATTCCTACGAGACAAATCCGTATGTGATGAGGCAATTCACCGTTCAGCTCAGCAATACTGGCGACGGCCCGATGGCTTGGAGTTCGATTATCGAGACCGAGCAGACACGCAATGTTCAGCACCGTCGCAACAACACTACTATGTGGGAATATGCCGACACCGTAATCCGCACCAACGCCAACGCAGAGCAGGCAATCGCAACCGACGGCTACTACATCTACACCGCTTCGTGGCAGAGAGCTGGCGAGTTCAACAGGTACTCAATCGACAACGGATATTTGGAGACATTTATCATTGAAGGCGTTGGCGGAATTAGGAATATGACCTACGGAAACGGCTTCTTCTTCGCTACCGACAACACCAACAAGATTTACAAGATTAATATGGACAGCCAGAGCCTTGAGGATGTGATTACTCTCAACGACCCCGACCTGCAAATCCGTTATTGCGCGTACTCTACCGCCGAGGATTTGCTCTACATCGGCAACTGGACAAACCTCTATAAGTTGGTGGCATACAACACCGCATATCCTACCCTGATACCGCTTTCATATACTATGGATAATGTGTATAGCATTGCATACGATGCGTTCTCGGGCACAACTCCTTGCCTGTGGGCATTCTCTCAGGTTTCGGAAAATAACGGCCCGTTTGCCAAGATTTACAAGCTCAACACGAACGGCATTCAGGTGGAAGGAATGGTACATTACATCAACGATGCTTCGCTGGCAACAGCAAGTTCGCTGGCTGGCGGAATCTGTGTTTCACAGTACTTGTACGACGACAGATATGTACTTTTGGCAAATGTCCAGAACACCAATGCAGCAAACAACATTGCCGTATATGAACTTGGTCGCAAGAACTCGTGGGTAAGCACCGATATTAAGGGCGGAATTATTCCTGCTGGTGGCAGCATTGATGTTACTGTAACCGAATATGCTGTTGAAAACGGTAACTATTCGGCAAGTGTCAAGTTTAAGCCGGTTGTTTGTATGCCCGAGGTAACGGAAGTTGGTCTGTCGATGGCAGTTTCTACGCCGCAATGCTCACCTGTAGCCAATTTGGTTGCTGAATCCGATACTTTCTACACTATAAATCTCAGTTGGGAGGCTGCTGAGCTCGGCGACTACGAAAGTGTTTCGTATCTGCTCTACGAGGAGGGCACGGCTATGCCGATTGACACCGTTGATGCAACCACCTATACTGTAAATAATCCAGAGGTCGGCAACCATTGCTATTATGTACGCGCTTTGATGCGTGGCGAGGCCGACTGTGTTTCGGAGGCTTCCAACACGGCTTGTGCCGAAATAGAGGAGTTCCCGTGCAATGTACAGTTGTCGCTTACTGCACGTGCCTACGGCGACCGCATAAAGCTCGAATGGAACGCTCTGTATGGTGTTGAAGGTTATGCAGTATTCACAGCTGAACCCGGTGGCGAAGGCTTGTATATTGGTTCGGAAACAACGTTTGTTGATACGCTTGTAATGCCCGAAATCGACTATTGCTATAAGGTTGTGGCTGTCTTCGCAAATGGAGAATGCCAGTCGATTGAATCGAACGATGCTTGTGCAAGAATTGCATCTGCAGGTTGTTCCGAACTTCCAGTAGTTACTGCAAAGGCTGTTGGCAATTCGGTTGCTATAAGTTGGACAAGGGTAGGGGACGTGCAGTCGTATTCGTTGTACAGGGACGGCAAGTACCTCACCAGCACTGCCGACACAACCTTCTACGATATGATGCTCGATTACGAGACCGAATACTGCTATGTGGTTGAAATCGACTGCGGTTATGGCAACTACGGCTTGTCCGAAACCGCTTGTGCAACTACCGATGCGGAAGTCATAGAGGAGAATGGTGTTGATTTGCTCGATGCCGACAACTTCGAGTTGTATCCAAATCCAGCTTTGGAAATGTTCTTCATCGAAGGTCAGCAGATGCAAAGTATTCAGATTGTGAACTTTGCTGGACAGCTTGTTTACGAACTTGACAACATTTCCGACGACAGGCTTCCGATAGATGCTTCTGGCTTTGCTCCAGGAGTTTATGCAGTAAGAATAATTCTGTCGGATTCACGTTCGGTTGTAAAACGAATTGTAATAGGCAGATAAATTTATAGCACTAAATCAACAGATTACAATATGGGACGGTCAAAAGCCGTCCTTTTTCAAATCCTCAAATTCCTTACATCTTTTTTTTCGAAAAACTGGCGTATGTGTCAAAAAGAGACCTGAAATTGCTTTGAAAATGTTATATGTGTCAAAAAGAGACCTAAAACAAGCTTGAACTATTTCTTTTTCAAAGGC
>CAJOEG010000084.1 GCA_905233405.1 uncultured Bacteroidales bacterium
CCGATGTTTTCGTATTCGTCGCTGACTTTCGCGATTTTGGTAAGCTGGGCGCACTTTTCGCGCAGAGGAAGGCTTTCGTCTTTTAGAAAGTCTGACAAGGCCAAGGCGTTTAACATTCTGAAATTCTTTTCTTCCTGAGCCTTGATTTTTTCCGAGGCGGATTTTGCCACAGCGTTCAAGAGCGCGTCAACGGAATCGTTGGTTGATTTTGTCGAGAGGCGCATGGCTACCGTCACGATGACGATGTTTGACGCCAAGAATATTAGGGTTACAATCGCGATAAGCCTGAATTGGAGGCTTTGGAAAAATTTAGACGCTTTCATTAGCTGCTCCTTGCAAGTAGAGTTAGTGTGAACTTACAGTTTAGCGCCGAATTTGAAATAAGTCTCGAATGCAGCCATAACCTTCGATTTCTCAATGGTTGAAAATTGCCACTGGTCGGAAAGTTCTACAGAAACGGCATTCAAATATTCCGAAAAGGTATATGGATATACATCATATATCAAGAACCTGCCTCCCAAGGTGGTAGCCACGTCGCTACTTAGCATTTTCGCGTTGCTTCCGGTGACATAGACGGTATATTTTGCATCGGCAAGACGACGAACAAACTTGTCCCAATGTTCCACATTCTGAATCTCATCAAAAAAGATTATCGGCTTTGTCTCGCTGCCATTCATCTCATAATGGGCTTCAAGGATTAGGTTTAAATCGTTGTGGGTGATTTCCGAAAGCCGTTCGTCCTCAAAGTTGACAAATAAAATGTTATTGATTTTTACGCCTTGCTCCAACAATTGCAGAACACGCTGGTAAAGCATATACGACTTGCCGACACGCCGCAAACCGACAAACACATAATTAGCCCGTTCTTCGAACTCAAAAGGTCGTTTCACAACGTCAAGCGAAAGTATTTCATCTCGTTTGTCCTTGATACACTGCTTAATAATATCTTTATTCATAACCATATTACAAAATATTACAAGCGCAAAAATAACATTTTATCTTTTATATCATACAAAATATTTTATTTTTATCTTTTATATCGTATAAAATCTTAAATTTTTATCCGTTGTATCGTATAAAATAATTGTAGGGTGGCGTTTTAAACGCCACCCTACAATTTTATTTAATCAACACCACATTCCCTTTTTTCGTCCTTACGCTTCCATCAAACATTTCTGCCTCAACATAATACGAATATGTGTCCTGATTCTGCACAACGCCGCCAATTGTTCCGTCCCAGCCAGTATGTAGGTCGTCGGTGAAGAAAACTTCCTCGCCCCAGCGATTGTAGATGCGGAACTGGCGCAGCCGCTTTATGCCAAGACCACGCACATACACCACATTGTTGCCGTCGCCTTCGCTCAACGGCGTAAACGCCGAAGGAACATCAAGCGTAAGTTTCATGTCAACATCGACATAAATGTCGAAACTTTTTTCTTCACAGCCAAGAGTATCCCTTAGCACAAGCGTAAAAGTGGTGTTTTCAAGCGGGAACATCCTGATTGAATCGCAATTTCCCGACAAAGAGTATTCCTCTGGCAAAACATAGCATTCTAATCCGCTGTCGGCAACTACAACAGACACAGCCGTATCGCCCACATTTATGGCAAACGACTGCCCGTCAATTTCCGCGTCAAAGCCTTGCATTACATCAACCATAACCGAATCCAATTTCGTGCATCCTTTTTCGCTAAACGTATAAACATAGTAAATGGTTGCCTCGGTTGGTGAAATTTTTTGAATTTGTGCGCTGTCGCCAATTGGAAGTTCCCAGTAATAAGCACTTCCGCCCACTACAGAAATTTGTGCTTCACCACCCCTGCAAATCAAAGTATCGCCATAGGTTTGCGCATTGGGAAGCTTATAAACCAGATAATTGTGCGAGATACTATCGACACAGCCTAGCGAATCGGTGACCGACAGAGAAACCGCGTTCAGCGAATCAACCAACGTAGAAGAATTTGTCCACGACACCAAAGTTTCCGTCTGTTCCACACCGTTCACATACCAATGTGGCGTAACTTCCGTTGAAGCCGAATATTCCAGCCTACCTTCCAACGGAGGACACGCACCTTCGCCAACGGTACTTCCATTCGAATCGATAAGGTTGAAATTGGCAGAAATTCTATATACATACACCTGCTCGGTGAAGTCAACCGTGCAATTTCCGTTTTGCAGCGACAAGGTAACAGGGAAATATCCCGACTGCGGAACATAGTCATAAGTATGTGTAACTTCGGGCATATTAGCGTAACTGTCGCCGCCTCCGACAACCCACACAAAACTTTCGACATTTACAGCATTTGTCATCGCAAAATGCACACTGCCGCCAGCGCAGACAATGGTATCGCTGAGCGAAATGTCGGCTTCGGGACCAGAAATCTCCACCGTCTGCGAATATGTTGAACTGCAACCGCCTGGGGTTGTAACCTCAAGAACAATATTGTACGTTCCCGGTGAAGTGTATAGGTATCGTGGATTTTGTACGTGCAGGACATCGCCGTTGCCCATATTCCAAGTGTAACGTTTGCTTACATATTCGGGGTCGGTAAGGATTGAAGTGTGGATGGTCGGGCATACGGGATAGCAGTTGTACACCGTACTGTCGAGGCTGAATTCTACAGAAATTATATTCTGAACGAGTATGCTCTCTTCATATACGGCAGTATCGCTGCATACGGCAACGCCGTTGTCCCTTATTGAGGCTATGTGGGTCAGTGAGTAAAGCCCTACCTGTTCGTATTGGTGCGTGACAGTATTGCTTGTGCCAGAGGCAATTGTGCCATCTCCGAAGTTCCATTCGTGCCATATTGAACTGCTCTGATTTTCGGCAAAAAATACCTGTTCGGTACCAAGGCATACTTGTTCGGCAAATTCGACATAAGTGTCTGGAGTTTCAAAAATCTTTACCCTGTCGGTATAGTTTGCCGAGAATCGACATCCGTGCATTGTCATCATATTTACCGAAACATTGTAAGTGCCTGCTACACTATAGGTATGGGAGACATTCTGTCCGGTAGAAGTCTGTCCGTCGCCAAAATTCCATTCCACAGAACGCAGAGGGTCGTCGGTATGGGTAATAAGTTCAAAATCGAAAGTAGCAGGAACACATCCCGAGGCGTTTTCGGGCGTAATGCTCGATTGCGGGTCAACAACATACACCTGCTTGTAAAATTCATATATGCAGCCGTCGCTTTGCCGTGCGTAGGCAATAACCTCATAGTCGCCACCACTTTCGTAAAAATGGCGGTCGTCGGTAATGCCGTCTATTGTTATCCATTCGAGTTCGTCAATCGGCACACTGCCACCATCCCAGTCGAAGGCAACCTCCACAAACGATGGTGCACTCAGAACCACAGCAGTAAGCCTGTTTGCAAGGCAAAGTGTATCGGACGAAATTTCCCATTGGAACTGTGGTGGCATAATGTTGCACATAATGGTCTGTCCGTCTTCGCAGTCAAACTCGTCGTTGTGAGCGGTAAATTTGCATTCGTAATTGCCATACGACTGATAAGTTATTGAAATGGAATCGGTGGCGGAATGCGGGTCGTACATAAGGGTGTCACCAGTTTCTACATTGTATATCAGCCATTCCCAGTATTGTGCTCCGAGATTTTCTATGACCTTGAATGAGTAGTTGAGCGGAGACGAACAATTATTAAATGGTGATACGAGTGCAATCGGCGGCTTTACATAAATGCTGTCCCACAACGATACAGGCGAGAGGCAGTTGTTGTATTCAACTACAAATCCGACCTTGTTCCAACCAGTGTCAACCTCAAACGAGTATGGATTGTACATATTTGTAGTGCTTATCGGCCAAGTCTTGTTGCCCGAATTCATCATAAAATAGAAGCCGTATATGTCCGAATATCCAGACATTGAATTGTAAAGATAGACCACATCGTGCGGACAAACCGAATCGCGCGGAATGTAATTGTGCAGGGCATCCATCACACCAAACTGTTGCGGAGATACAGGTTCTCCTGTCTTTATTAGTACGGAACTTGTTGCGGTACAGCCCGAGGTGTCGGTAATTGTGAGCAGCGTGCTATAATTTCCAAGTTCGGTGTATTCGTGTTCTGCCGAAGAATCGCTCGTATGCATACTGCTGCCATCGCCGAAGTCCCAGAAGAAATCCACTATCGCAGAATTGTCGGTATAGTCGGAATTGTTTAAGAACTCGACCGTTGCTGGCACGCATCCACTAGGCATATAAAAATGAAGCGCCGCTTCGGGCTTGTTGACCACAATTTCTTGTCCAGTAAACCTTGATGTACATCCACCGGGCGAACTTACCGTAAGCGTAGGTGTGTATCTGCCGTTTTGCGAGTACGAATGAGTCATATTCTCGTCCATACCCAAGTAGGTATCATCAAAATTGTAGGTGTATGTGAGGTTTTCACCTACCGAAGTACTAATAAACCTTACATTGAATGGGTAAGAGCAGGAAAACAAGTCTTCTGGCTCGGTGCGGAACGAGGCTTGCACGTCAACAACCTCGATGCTGAAAACCTGTGTCTGCCGGCAAGGTCCGTTTGGGTCGAAAGTGAACGAAACGGAATAAGTGCCTGTCTGCGAATACGTATGGCTTGCATTCGGCTCGTATTGCGAAGGGCTGCCATCTCCGAAGTTCCACATACAGTCAACTTCGTCGGCATCGCTGCGAAAAATTGTCGTGGCATTTAGGCATACTTGTTCGGGCACAACGCAGTTTGGTGCAAACGTTCCTATCTCAACCATTTCATCGTTTCTCACAATCGTCTGACAACCATACGAATCCACCACTGTAAGCGTCACATCGAAACTGCCTGTCTGCGTATATGTATGCGAAGGGTTGTCCTCGTTGCTGTTAGTGCCGTCGCCAAAATTCCAAGTCGCTACGTATGGGCCGCCAAGTCCAACATCGGTAGATATTTCGGATGAAAAACCAACCTCGTGTGGCGCAACACACCATTGCGCATCGTTGGCGGCAATTGTAACGCTTGGAGATTTCGATACCGTGAGCATCTGCGAATGCATTATGTCTGTACAGCCATTGGCATCAGTAACTTCGAGCGATACGGTAAAAATTCCTGGTGATGTGTAAACGTGCCTTCTGTTCTGTCCTCTCATCGAATTGCCGTCGCCGAAATACCATAGATAGTTTGTTATTGCGGCATCGCCAGTTTCCGACAAACTTCGGAATTCGTGCGTGTATGGAGTGCATCCAATTACCGCACTGTCGTTGAACAAAGCCGTTGGGCCATTGAATATCACCACTTCGCGTGTTGCTGTAGCCGTCTGTCCGTTGCATTCTACAGTAACCGACACATTGTAATGACCTGGCGCAATATACGAGAAGGTTGGTTCTGCAAGCACCGACACATCACCGCTTCCCGACGACCACGAGTACGACACTGCGCCGTTGGCACCTGTAACGTTGCATCCGAAAGTAAGAATCTGTGGCGCGCAGCCGCTGAATGTTCCAGTTATCGAAACCGACAACTGCGCTAACACATTAAAATGCAGTAGAATAGCACCAAACAACAGTATTATGTGTTTCTGTATATTGAGAAGACAGAATTTCATATCTCGCCGTTTTGATTTGTGGTATTATGACAATTCAAAACGCAAATACGTTGCCTGAATATAGTGTGTTTAACAAATATTTAACATAACAAGAAAAAATACAACATGGTTTATTTTTAGACATATTGTTTGCAACAATGATATTAATGTTGCAACTTTATTGTCCCCAGTTTTCTTTGTCCAGACTTCTGTACTGGATTGCCTCGGCGATATGTGCTGGCTGAATGTCGTCGCTATGCTCAAGGTCGGCGATGGTGCGTGCAACCTTCACAATGCGGTCGTAAGCGCGGGCAGAAAGATGCAATTTTTCCATTGCGGCCTTTAGCAGGGCAATACAAGTGCTGTCCAACTTGCAGAACTCGCGAATCTGCTTCGACGACATCTGGGCATTACAGTAAATCTTCTTGCACCTGGCAAAACGTTTAGCCTGAACCTTGCGAGCTTTAATAACACGCTTCTGTATTTCGGAACTATGTTCGGCAGGCTGAGTGTCGGCAAGTTTCTCGAACTTCACAGGTGTAACCTCAAGGTGAATATCGATACGGTCGAGTAGGGGACCCGAAATCCTGCTCATATACTTCTGCACAGCCATAGGCGTACAGGTGCATTCCTTTTCGGGATGGTTGTAGTAGCCGCACGGACAAGGATTCATCGAAGCCACAAGCATCAGACTTGCCGGATATTCTACCGTAAATTTGGCTCGCGAAATGGTCACAATCCTGTCTTCCAGTGGCTGACGCATAACTTCGAGTACAGTGCGCTTGAATTCAGGAAGTTCATCTAGAAAGAGCACCCCATTGTGCGCGAGTGAAATTTCCCCTGGCTGCGGATAAGTTCCTCCTCCGACCAAAGCAACATCCGAAATCGTATGATGTGGAGAGCGAAACGGCCGACGTAGCATCAGCGAATGTCCAGCCTCAGTTTTGCCTGCAACTGAATGTATCTTGGTAGTTTCGATAGCTTCATCGAGGCTCAACGGCGGAAGTATGGATGGAATGCGCTTTGCAAGCATAGTCTTTCCCGACCCCGGAGGACCTATCATTATTATGTTGTGACCGCCGGCGGCAGCAATTTCAAGGGCTCGTTTCACATTTTCCTGGCCTTTTACATCGGCGAAATCCAAATCGTTGTCTGAAAGCGACTTTTGGAATTCGGC
>CAJOEG010000085.1 GCA_905233405.1 uncultured Bacteroidales bacterium
CGACAAGAACGCCAACATAATAATCGTCGGTGACCTGAACGACTACCCCACCGACAAAAGCCTGACGCAAGGACTAAAAGCACAGACCGAATACGAAAAAATCATCAGCGACAAGCTCTACAACCTTTCGTACTATCTGCAGGAAATAAAGAAACAAGGAACGCACAAATTCCACGGACAATGGGGAATCCTTGACCAGATAATAGTTTCGGGCGCATTGCTCGACACTACTAACGTGCTTCACACCAGCCTCGACGATGCCCACATCTACAACCCCGACTACCTACTTATCCCCGATGAAGGCTATACAGGAAAACAGGTTTTCCGCACATACGTAGGCTACAAGTATCAGGGTGGCTACAGCGACCACCTGCCAACATACATCGACTTGTTTAGGACAAAATAAGGGAAATTAAACTTTCTCTTCGTTAATCATCTGATACTGGCACATCATCAACTTGCCATTTTCATCACGCAAATGCATTCCGTTGCCCTGACAGTAACGCCACACCTTACACGACTTGCAGTCGCCAGTACGCATCCACTTGCGGTTACGGAACTTTTCAAACCGATTTTCCCACACATCCCAGAACGAATCCGTATAAATATTGCCTTGATTGTAGTCGCTACGAATACTCAAGCAACCTGAAATTGCACCATCGCCACGAACCGACGCCACGTTAACGCCGGAACTACAGTTAAAATACTTACGTCGCGCCTCGCCTTCGTACCTTCCAAGAAAACCATCACAGGCATAACTTGTATCAATTTTGCCCTCAAGCCTTGTCAACTTGATGAAATCCATCATTTTAACAAATTCCTCATTGCACAAACGAAGCTCTGGGTCATCAGCAGCCCTTCCCGATGGAAACACGCTGAACAAACGCCACTTACCAATACCTTTTTCAATCATGAAGTCACGAAATTCTGGAAGATAATTTATAGTCCGCTTGTTCACGCAGGTTATCACATCCCACACAAGTCCACCATGCTCCTTCAAGGCTTCGATTGCACGCATTGCATTAACAAAACATTCGGAATGACCACGCATCCAGTTGTGGTCGTCGGCAAAACCATCAAGACTTATTGCCAAAGAGCGTAACCCACAATGCACAAGTTCATCAAGTTTTTCTTTTGTAAGAAGCATTCCGTTAGTAACCATTCCCCAGATAAAGCCGCGCTCAGTTATTGCTCGACCGCATTCGGCAATGTCGGCACGCACAAGTGGTTCACCGCCCGTGGTAATCACCATTATGTCGTACGGAGAAACGTGTGCCTTTATGTCATCAAGAACCTTCACGAAATCAGAGAGAGGCATATCCTCTTGCTGCGAAACCATACGGCAATCGCTTCCACAGTGTCGGCAATTAAGGTTGCAACGCAAAGTACATTCCCAGAAAAGCTGGTGAAGATGATGCTCGTCAGCTCGAAGCGAAAGCACAGCACGGTTCAGTTCGAGAGAAAGACGCTTATAAAGAGAAAATTCCGACACTATTGCCTGTTGTTATTCTTAATATTGTAAATTTCCCTGTCGATTTTGTTTATCTCATTCTGGATAGAATTGCGACTTTTCTGCAAATTACTATTACGAGAATTGTAATTATTTATCATCTCTGGGGGACCGTAAACTTTCTCGCCAGACCTTCCATTTATTGTTTCATCTATCGAATTCAAGCGTTCTTTAAGAGATTGCTTTTCCGATTCAAGCATATCCAAAAGAACCTTTTGCAAGGAATCGGCCTCGTGACGCAATTCTCTTGTATGGGCACTATACGACTGAAGGACTTCCGGAGAACCATATACACACGACATCTCACGGTCACGAATGGTAGCACGCAAACTTTCCAGACGCTCCTGCAATTCAGCGCGACGTACATTTATCGAATCCTTATGAACAGAGTCGTCATTTTTAGCATCAAGATTGTCATTGTCAACAGGAGACGGTTCTGCATTATTATTATCAGAAGTACGTTTAGCAGACGTACACGCAGCAACAACAGCAGTAGCCATCGCCAATATTGCAATCCAGGTTTTCTTGACAATCCTCATAGCCATACAATTATGAATTTACAGATTGCAAAGTTAACAAAGATTTTTTATTTAAAGACCGAGTTCTCGACCTTTATGCACCATAAATTCGTGTGCCTTTTCGTAGTCGTTGGGTATGACACCGTCGAGAATAGCCTCACGCACTGCATTCTTTATCTCCCCTACCAACCGTGACGGCTCCAAACCGAAGTATTCCATAATTTCCTCACCTGAGATTGGCGGCTGGAAATTGCGCAGCGAATCGCGTTCTTCCACTTCAACAATCTTCTGGCGCACAAGCTTAAAATTCTCAAGGAACTGCGCAACCTTCTTCTCGTTGCGCGAGGTTATATCAGACTCACAAAGCGTCATCAAAGCATCAATGTCGTCGCCAGCATCAACAATAAGACGGCGGATTGCCGAATCGGTGACAATGTCCTCCACCAATGCAATAGGACGCATGTGCAAGTCAACCATCTTCTGAACAAACTTCATCTTATCGTTAAGTGGCAAGTGCATACGGGTGAAGATTTTAGGAACCATATTGGCGCCAACAGTATTGTGAGAATAAAAAGTCCATCCGGTGCCTTCAACAAAACGCTTGGTCTTCAATTTGCCAATATCGTGAAGCAATGCAGCCCAGCGAAGCCATAGGTCGTCGCTCTTCTCTGCCACATTATCAACCACTTGTATGGTATGCAGAAAAATATCCTTGTGTCCAAGCCCTTCCTGAACAGTAACGCCCGACAGTTGGTACAACTCCGGGAATATGATTTCGAGCAAACCAGTATCAAACAGCAATTTCAGTCCAATTGAAGGCTTCTTGCTTGCCAGAATCTTGTTAAGTTCGGTATGAATGCGCTCTTGAGTTATTATCTTGATTCTCTCACGGTTATCGTGAATTGCGGTAAGGCATTCGGGATGAATCTGGAAATCAAGCTGTGAAGCGAAGCGGATAGCGCGGAGCATACGCAACGGGTCATCGGAAAATGTTATAGATGGTTCGAGCGGAGTCCTTATCGTACGGTAATAAAGGTCTTCCAATCCGTTAAACGGATCAACCAGTTCACCAAAGTTACGCTTGTTCAAACTTATAGCCAAGGCATTTATGGTAAAATCGCGGCGTTTCTGGTCGTCCTCGATGCTTCCACGCTCAACAATTGGATTACGGCTTTCGAAATTATACGATTCCTTGCGGGCACCGACAAATTCAAGTTCTGTATCCTTATAAACGAACATTGCCGTGCCGTATGTCTTGAAAATGCTAACCTTTTTCACTTTAAGATGTGCTGCTAGCTTACGTGCAAAGTCAACGCCATCACCATCGACGACAATATCAACATCGTTCTTCTTCTGACGTTTCAAAAAGCGGTCGCGCACATAACCGCCAATGACGAACACATCAACGTTTTCGCGTTCAGCGACTTCGGACACTTCCGTAAAAATTTTGTCGGACACAAACTCTATGTAATTGTCGTTTTCCAAGACTTACGATTTTGGGACTGCAAAGGTAAGAAAAAAAGGACTTGGAAACACAACTTGTGCAATAGCAAAAAAGCATTACCTTTGTATTTCAATTGTAACATCAAGATTTGATATGAAACCTATAGTAAAAAACATTCTTACACACACTGGAATAGTAATCATATTCTTTCTTATTTCCATTCTATTTTTCGACAAACTTGTGACTAGCAACAAGGTATTGAACCAAGGAGATACCCGCAACTGGAAAGGAATGGTCAAGGAACAGAAGGATTTCCTGAAAGAAACCGGCACCTACACCCATTGGAACAGCTCGATGTTCAGTGGAATGCCAACCTACCAGATTACCAACAAACCCCAGGATTCTATTTTTAGGGCTAAGGAAGTCTTTGACCTGAATTGGCTTGGCTGGGCAGAAAACATCGGTGTATTATTTCTTTATCTTATAGGTTTCTACATCTGTCTTGTAGCATTAGGAGTAAATCCATGGCTAAGCCTTGTAGGTGCTATTGCATTTGGGCTTGGCAGCTACAACATAATAATCATCGAGGCGGGACACATATCCAAGGCATGGGCTCTGGCAATGGTGGCTCCTATTTTCAGCGGTATAATACTGACTCTCAAGAAAAAATACATCTGGGGCGGAATACTTTTCACATTTGCACTTGGTTTCCAGATTGCATTCAACCACCCGCAAATCACCTACTACACATTCCTTTCGGTACTAATTCTCGGAATTGTTTACCTCATTTATACAATCAAGGACAAGACTTTCAAGCAGTTCGGAATTGCAATCTGCATATTGATAGTAGGTGCAATATTTGCCGTAGGTGGTAATGCACGCCTACTGATGATGAACATGGAATACTCGAAGTACACCATGCGCGGCGGCTCTGAAATTACAGTTACCCCGGAATCGCTATCAGGCGACATCGAACACTCGCAGGACAAAAACAAAGTCGGCCTGAACAAGGACTACGCCTTTGCATGGAGCTACGGAATAGGCGAAACCTACACACTGCTAGTTCCTGGCAGTTATGGTGGCGGCTCGAACGAACCTGTAGCAAAGTCAACTGAAACATACAAGAACTTCAGAATCAAGAATGCACCTCTCTACTGGGGCGACCAGCCGTTCACATCGGGTCCAGTGTATTTCGGTGCAATAATCGTATTTCTGTTCATCCTGGGACTCTTTGTGGTGAAAGGCCCCGAACGCTGGTGGCTGCTAGGCATCACAATCATGGCAATAATACTTTCTTGGGGCAAGAACCTCATGGGAGTCAACGGATTCCTCTTCGACCACCTGCCGATGTACAACAAGTTCCGTACCCCGTCGATGAGCCTTGTAATCGCCAACGTTGCAATGGTAATGATGGCAATCCTCGCACTCAAAAACATTTTCGACGATGGAATTGACAAGAAAAAACTGAAGATTGCCCTATATGCATCTACAGGTATAACCTGCGGAATAATCCTTATCGTATTGATCATGTCGGGTTCGTTCTCGTTTGCAGGAGCAGTTGACGAACAGATGGCAGGGCAATATGGTGACGGATGGCCAAAAATCCAGGAAATTTTCATAACTGACAGACAGGCTTTGTTCACTTCAGACTCGTGGCGTTCGATAATACTCATTCTGCTTTCGGCAGCAACATTATTCTTCGCAATAAGCTTCAAGGACAAGAAGAGGACAGTCGCTTTTGCTACAACAACCGCAATAATCGCAGTACTTGTAATCTTCGACCTCTGGACTGTTGACCGCCGCTACCTCAACGACGACAGCTACATCTCGAAGAAAGAGGCAGAACTAAAGCCGACAGACAACGATAAACTCATCGACCAGTACGCAGAGCGCTTCGGTGATAGTGATTTCCGCGTAATGAATTTGACTACCAGCACATTCAATGATTCGCGCAGATCGGCATTCCACCACTCTATTGGCGGATACCACGGAGCAAAACTACGTCGCTACCAGGACCTCATCGACTTCTATATGATGGGCCAACTGAATATGAATGTGCTCAATATGCTCAACACGCGCTACTTCATAGTGCCCGACCAGCAAGGTTCGAGTACGGTGCAGCGCAATCCGGCAGCACTCGGAAGTGCATGGTTTGTTGATGGTTGCCAGATTGTTGACGATGCAAATGCAGAAATTCTTGCTCTCAACGACTTCAACCCTGCCGACACAGCAATTATCGACAAGAGGTTTGCAAGTTATGTAGAAGGTAAAAACCTGTCGCGTGACACTACAGCAGCCATCGAGATGTCTCACTTGAAGCCTTACAATCCAGATTACCTGATTTACAGCACTTCAAGCAACAAGGAACAGCTGGCAATATTCTCCGAAGTCTACTACTCACCCGACTGGAAAGCATACATCGACGGACAGCCAGCTGAATATTTCCGCGCCAACTACATACTCCGCGCAATGGTAATTCCAGCAGGACAGCACAAGATCGAGTTCATCAACGAAGCCCCGATGCTAAAGGTTTGGGACATTGTTTCAATAGCATTCTCAGTTTTGCTCGCAATTTTAGTTGCCGGAGCAATTTACCTGAAATACAGAAAAGAAAAATCCGAAAAGGTCGCTGTAAAAGCATAAGTCGCAATGGCTAAGCTACTTTTCATACACTACAAGAAATCGGGAAATATCCTCGAAGGCGGCGAACAATGCACGAACCGCAACCGTTCGGCTTTGGCAAAGATTGTTGGAGAAAACAACCTAATATCCTACCACATACACGAAGACAATGAAAAGAAAAGCCTGTTTACGATGATAGGCAGCGGCATACTTTCAATCTTCAACTACTACTACGGACTTTCGCCACGGCAGGTAAAGAAAATCGTAGCAATGGCACAGGAATACGACTATGTATTCATCGACCGCAGTGTGTTCGGCATTATTGCCAAGGCTCTGAAAAAGAACGGGTACAAAGGCAAGACAATAACCTTTTTCCACAATGTTGAAGTGCCGTACTTCAGGGCAAAGTTGAGCCACAACTGGCTTGCAAGGCTTTTACTGCTTGGCTGCATCGACAAAAACGACAAGTACTCGTGCGAATACTCCGACAAGCTTATCGTGCTGAACGAACGCGACCGAAACGAAATAAAAACAAGGTACGGCCGGCTTGCCGAATCGGTTATCCCGATTTCACTTGCCGACAAATGCCAAAACAAGCCA
>CAJOEG010000086.1 GCA_905233405.1 uncultured Bacteroidales bacterium
GTTGCAATAGAATTCTCCAATTTCACCGAGAACGACACTACAATGTATCTAGCACTTGTCCTTACAAAGAATATGGATGCACCTGTTTGCGTTCCGCTTTTCACTAAAAACGACATAGGAAAAATGCTCCGTGGCATAGCACCTGCAAAATCGGAATCTACAACAGACGATGAAAACCGCGGGGCAACCACTGTGGCCGCAAAAAAACTTGGAATCTATGAATCGACAAGCCTGTATAATGCCCTTTGGAAACCTTTGGAGAAATATTTTCCAGAAAATCCGCGCATTTACTTTGCACCGTCTGGCGATTTGCACCAGATTGCCGTTGAATATGCTCCAACTGGCAACGGCAAGACTATTTCGGACAAGTATGAAATTTACCGTGTCTCATCAACGCGCTTCCTAGCAATGGATTATATGCCAAAGCCATTCAAAAATTCAGTCCTTTACGGTGGCATATACTACGACAGCGACACGACAACTATGAAACAGGAAAGCGACAGATATTCAACGCGTAGTGCTACATCATACACATCGTTTGCCGACTTCAACCGCAACGAAGACCGAGGCAGTCTAAATTATCTGCCAGGTACAAAGACCGAAGTGGAAGACATTGTAGGCAAACTGAAGAAGAAACGCATAAAATCGCAACTATACGAGGGTTCGCAGGCAAACGAAGAATCGTTCAAGGCATTGTCTGGAAGCGACATTTCTGTATTGCATATCGCAACGCATGGTTTCTTCCTGCCTACAGATGAGAAAATGTCGGGCGACCAGTCGCTTGTGCAGTCGGGACTTCTGCTTTCTGGTGCAAACTACGCTTGGCAAAACAAGCCTCTGCCCGAAGGCATAGAGGATGGCATTCTTACAGCCAAGGAAATAAGCTTTATGGACTTGCGTAAGACCGATTTGGTTGTGCTTTCTGCCTGCCAGACGGCACTCGGAGAAATAACAGGCGAAGGCGTTTTCGGTCTGCAACGTGGTTTCAAGAAAGCTGGCGCGCGGACCATCATTATGAGCCTCTGGCCAGTGGATGACAACGCCACCCTGCTGATGATGACCGAATTCTACACAAACCTCACCAAAGGAATGTCGAAACGAGCAGCCTTCCTTACTGCACAAAACAAGGTAAAGACTACTACAGGGTTCGAGAATCCTAGGTTCTGGGCAGCGTTCATAATGCTGGATGGAAACGAAAAGTGATTTACGATTTACGATTGAAAATTTGAAAATTTGATGATTTGATGTACAGACGCAAAATTTTGCGTCTCAACAGAAACGGCGAAGCCATTGTAAAGACGTGCCATGGCGCGTCACAACAGAAACGCCGCAGGCATTGAAACCAGAACGGCGAAGCCATAGAAACTTTGAAACGTGAAACTCAGAAACCTTCAAACGCCGTAGGCATTCAAACGGCGAAGCCCATAAAACCTTCTTTTTTCCCTTGCCATATAAAATGTTAATTATAATTTCGCGGCAATAAATTTCATTGAGATGAAAATAGTTAGAACTGTTGATGAACTTACCGCCTTGAGAAGCGACAACTCATTCAAAGGCAAGAGATTAGGATTTGTACCGACAATGGGTGCTCTGCACGAGGGACACGCATCACTTATACGTCGCAGCGTTGCTGAAAACGACTGCACTGTGGTTTCGGTATTCGTTAACCCGCGCCAATTCAACGACCCCAACGACTACAAGAACTACCCGATAACCACCGACGCCGACATTGCTCTGCTCGAAAGTGTAAAGTGCGACATCCTCTACCTGCCAACCGCCGAGGACATCTACAATGGCTACGACGGCTGCAAAATGGATTTTCACGGACTCGACAGAATGTACGAAGGCGAATTCCGCCCCGGTCATTTTCAAGGTGTAGTTGACATAGTTTACAGACTTTTCGACCTCGTAAAGCCCGATTTCTCATATTTCGGCGAAAAGGATTTCCAGCAGGTTGCAATAATAAAACTAATGGTAAAGCAGAAAAATCTGCCGCTGACAATAGTCCCCTGCCCCATCGTCCGCGAAGAAAGCGGTCTGGCAAAAAGTTCACGCAACAGACTTCTGACTCCCGAACAACTGGAAGTCGCACCGCAAATCTACAAGATTATAACCGAAACCTGCTCGGAAATTCCAGAAAGTCAGACACCTAATGCACTCATTGAAACGCTGAAAAACAAGATTGACAGCATAAAATTTATGAAGATGGAATATGCAGCATTCTGCAATTCCGAAACACTTGAACTTTTAAGCAAATTCGATAAAAAAATCGAGACAAGGCTCTGTATTGCGGTTTGGTGCGGAAACATCAGATTAATTGACAATATTAATTGCATTGTTAAATAAGTTTTGCTTAAATTTGCACCCGTTTTTTTACGACATCTGAAATGAACATAGAAGTAGTAAAATCGAAAATTCACAAGGTCACCGTCACGGAGGCTAACCTTCAGTATGTTGGAAGCATAACCATAGACGAGGACTTGATGGACGCTGCAAATATCATCGAGAACGAGAAAGTTCAAGTTGTCAACGTAAACAACGGCGAACGCCTTGAGACATACGTCATCAAGGGAGAACGCGGAACTGGTGTCATTTGCCTCAACGGTCCAGCAGCACGCAAGGCACAGGTCGGCGACATCGTCATCATAATATCCTACGCCTCAATGGATTTCGAGGAAGCCAAGAAATTCAAGCCGTCGTTCGTTTTTCCCGACACAAGAACCAACAAGATTGTATAAATGACAATTTTGTCGCAAATAGAATCGAAGATTGTCAGTTTGCAAGATGCCGCCGAGTTAGTTTCCAACTGGAAGGCCGACGGACAAAAGGTCGTGTTTACAAACGGCTGCTTCGATGTACTCCACTACGGTCACGTATGCTACCTTGCCGAAGCCAAAGAACTTGGAGACAAACTGATTGTCGGCTTGAACTCCGACGCATCGGTAAGACGTCTAAAAGGAGAAACACGCCCGATAAACGGACAGAAAGAACGTGCAACCTTGCTCGCTGCATTAAGTTTTATCGACGCAATTGTCATATTTGAAGAAGACACACCGGAAAATCTAATAAAAAACATAAGTCCAGATTTCCTTGTAAAAGGCGGAGACTACACTTTCGAGACGATTGTAGGTGCTGATTTTGTAAGTTCATACGGAGGCAAAGTTATTACTATTCCGCTTGTTAAAAACTTTTCATCATCATCTATAATAAAAAGATTGTGATTGAAAAAAATGTATTATATTTGCAACCAAATTTTTAAGTAAAAGACAGATGAAGAATAAGATATCATTGTTTATACTTTTGATAGGTCTAACGTTAGTGTTGATGCCTAGTTGCAAGAAAGTTGCTAACGAAATTATCGGTACTTGGGATGTTATGACTTTTGACACCAAACCGGAAGGCACAATGCAGATTACTTTCGACGACAATTCCAATGCTATAAGGATTCTAAATTCAGAATCAGGAATGAATGTTGACAGTTGCACATACGAGATTACCAAAAAGTCTCTGAAGGAACACATCATTTTTAGGGATAGCGAAATGTTGCCGGGCGTAGACAAACTTGACGGCATTTACCGTGTAGACAAAGTAAAGAATGATGTCATCATCGCAACAAGGGTTGAATTTGAAGATGACCCAACAAGAGGAGGAGCATTCTTAAGAATGGAACTGAAAAGAAAGAATTAAGCAATCATAAAACTCATTTTAACATAACGACTGCTCTTCAACAGTCGTTATGTTTTTTTAGAAGGGACTTATGGCAAAAAACAAAACTATATTCGTCTGCCAGAACTGCGGGTTCGTTTCGCCCAAATGGGTAGGCAAATGCCCGAACTGCGACAGTTGGAATTCTTTCATCGAAGAGGTTGAAGACAAGGAGGAGAAAAGCCAAAAGGCATATTCGGAAGCCATTGCTGGCACTCCTGTCCCAATCTACGACATAAAGCAGAAGGAACTCCACAGAATCGATATGCCATACACAGAATTCAACCGTGTACTCGGTGGCGGACTTGTCCCTGGCTCACTTGTACTGCTCGGTGGAGAACCTGGAATCGGAAAGTCAACGTTAATACTGCAGTCGGCACTCAACATCAACAAGAAAGTCCTTTACATTTCGGGCGAGGAAAGCGATACCCAAATAAAACTCCGAGCCGACCGAGTGCTTGATTTACACCGAAATAAACATCGACAAGATTATTGCTACAATCAAGGCTACCGAACCAGAAATTGTAGTCATCGACTCTATACAGACAACCGCATCTACCGATATAACTTCATCCCCTGGAACAGTTTCACAGATTAGGCTCTGTGCTCAGAAACTACAGGAATATGCAAAACAGTCGGGCGTACCTATAATAATAATAGGACACATCAACAAGGACGGCGACATTGCAGGTCCTATGTCGCTCGAACATATCGTTGACGTTGTTGTGCAATTTGAAGGCGACAACAATCACTTCTACCGCCTGCTCCGCCCAAAGAAAAACCGTTTCGGCTCAACCTACGAAATCGGCGTGTTCGAGATGATGAACTACGGGTTGAAGGAAGTCATCGACCCTGGAAAAATACTCCTTTCTGGCGACAACAGCAACCTCAGCGGAATAGCATTCGGAACCGTAAATGAAGGTTCGCGCTCGCTGATGATTGAGATTCAAGCACTTGTCGGCAACTCCGTATATGGCACACCGCAACGCTCGTCAACAGGTTTCGACAACCGCCGCTTTATGATGTTGCTTGCTGTAATCGAAAAGCGTTTAGGTTTGAAACTCAATGCAAAGGATGTCTTCCTAAATATTGCTGGAGGTTTGAAAATAAATGACACCGCCGTCGATGTTTCAGTAATAGCAGCGGTAATTTCGTCCTACATTGACAAGGCCATCCCCGACAACCACTGCTTTATCGGCGAAGTAGGACTTTCGGGACAAATAAAGCCTGTTTCGTTCATCGAAAAGCGTGTGGCAGAAGCATCAAGGCTTGGTTTCTCGACAATTTTCATCTCTGCATCACAGAAATCAGAAGTCAAGAACCAGAAATCGACAATAATCCCAGTTGCCGATGTAAGAGACTTTGCCACAAGACTTTTCAAGGGTTCTAACCAAAGCCAAGAACAGTAATGTCAAAAATTATTTCACCCGACGGACACATTGGAACTCTTGACTACCTAAAGTCAATCTGTTCGGCAAGACATCTCGCCATAGCCCTCGCCAAAGGTGAAATCAAGAACCAGTCGTCGATGAACATTACTGGTATCTTCTTGAATATCATACAGTCGCTAATTGGACTTACTGTATATTGGATTGTGTTCGGCGTGGCCATCGGCATTGATACTGGCGAAATCCCCTACCCCGTTTTCGTGCTTCCCGGTATTTTCATCTGGCACTACTTCTCTGCAATAACTGGTTACTGCAGCAACTGCTTCATTCTTAACCAAAACCTTATTGAAAAACTTTACTTCCCGAGAATATGCATTCCGCTGTCGAAAATACTCGTCGGATTGGTTGACTTTGCAATCGGTTTTGCGCTTTTCATCATACTTTTCATCTGCTTCGGGCAATCTTTTACACTAAATTGGCTTGCTTTTCCACTGATTTTCATACTGATAATAATATGCGTAACAACAATTGGACTTTGCATAAGTTTTGTTTCGCTGTTTTCGATGGACACAGCACGCATTTCTGCTCAACTTACCAACTTCTTGATTTTCATAACGCCAGTATTTTACCCAGAAACCATTATTCCTGAAAATTTCAAGTTCATACTTTACATAAATCCAGTTGCAGGAATCATTGAATACTCACGATGGTCTCTGCTCGGAGCACCGCTTCCCGACTTCAAATACCTAATTGGCATTGCATTAACCATCTGCCTAGCAATATCAGCATTCTTTATCTTCAAGAAATACGAAAAACGAATTTCAGACCTTCTGTAAAATGACACCAGAAACCGCCATATCAATAAGAAACCTCTCAAAATCATACAGCAGAGCAGAGAAACGCAGCAACCTGTTGCGCAAACCAGCAAAAAACGAAAGTTTCTTTGCCGTTGACAACATCAGCCTCGACATACAAAAGGGCGAAGTCGTTTGCATTTCGGGACACAACGGCTCTGGCAAAAGCACTCTGCTGAAAATGATTGCAGAAGTCACACAGCCGACATCAGGGGAAATTGAAATTGACGGAAAAGTTGCATCGATACTTGAAATAGGCATCGGATTCCAGCCAGAAATCTCAGGCTACGAAAACATTTTCCTTTCAGGAGCAATGTACGGGCTGAAAAAATCGGAAATTGAAAAAAAGATTGACAAAATTATCGAGATGTTCGGCTTCCCCGAGTTCATAAACACTCCCGTAAAGTACTACTCGTCAGGAATGTATATGCGTCTTGCCTTCTCCGTTATCGTAAACATCGAAGCAGACATTTACCTGTTCGACGAGGTCACAAGCGTTGGCGACACAGAATTCAGACAGAAGGTTATCCGTGAAATTTCACGCTTGAAAAGTCAGAATGCAACAATACTTGTCGTTACACACACGCCAACCCTATTTTCAAAAATCAGTGACAAATTCTTAACCTTCGACAAAGGAAAAATCAGCATTTCCAATACGGCACAAAACTCAAACAACAACAGAAATAATCCATTGCATATACTTTCCGATACGCTAAAGCAGATAAAGGAAACCTACTCCTCAGAAATTGACTTCGACTTGGTGGAAATCAACATAATAACCTCAGCCACAGACCTTAACAAAATATTTGACACAAACATCGGAATAAAGGCGAACTTCAAATACAAATCTATCAGCGAATTTACAATTGTTATGGCTATTTCCGACCAAACAGGAAACACAATAACATCGGCAAGCGCAGATTTGCAACACGGAGAAACTGATAACAAAACAATCACATTTGAAATACCAAGCGGACATCTTCGACCATCGCCAATCAGCCTAAACGTTGATATTACTGACAATCAAGGGAAAACATTAATATCGTATCCCAACATAGCCAATGTGCCGTTTACAGAAGACATAACCCATTCGGGTTATGTGAACATACCGATAAAGGTGGAAGTAGAATAACATATCGTTGTCCGCTAAAGATAAATAATGCATCGACAATTCTCATATTATCAATTAGTTATACCGCCCACAAAAAAAGGAATCGTCATTTACTTGCTTCGCTGCGTGAGCTAAAGGTACGGAAGCTAGTCGAAACACGCGATACAGAATGGAGAGCGTTGTGAAGACTGCTATCCGTAATCTCCTACAATATTACATACAAATAAAGGAGATTCCGTATAAGTGAACTCACAAGCAATGTTCCTTATGCTGTTCGTTCTACTTTACGGAATGACGGTATGGTTTAGAACAATGCCCTAACCTCTTTTTTCAGAAGTTCCAATGCTTCCTGAGTAGGCGACTTCTCGATTTCAATCAGTTTTTCAAAAACGGCCTGGCTGTAAACCATAGCATTGTCCATCGAGTTCAAGCCTTGAAGACACATATTCAGCATCTGGATTGTACGTTCCTTTGCATTGCGTGTTGCCTCCCACGCTTCCGTCGAAACATACAACTGTTGCGAAAGGTTGTGTTCAAATTCAGCCCTAATCGTAATCAGCATCTGCCTGTGAAGTTCCTGAACCGTCATATTTGGAGTCTGCAAACGCACAATCACACTGTTCGGAGAAATACGTTCCAAGAAGAGAATTATTCTCTCGTATGCCTGCAGGCGAAGCGGAGTTATCGTCTTCTGGTTTTCAAGAATTATCTGTATCTTTTTGGCTTCCAGGTCTTTCTTTAACATTTGCCTTATTACCAACACAGCCGTTACTGCTACAACAACGGCAGGAATCGTTACCAATAGAATCTGTGAAATCATTTTCTAAAACATCATTTTTTATGTATGCAATATTAAGAAATTTAATTTAAAAGAGTTATCTTCGCAGACAATTTTTTTTAATTCAAACACAATGGAAAGAGTATCAAATAGATTGCAAAAAATGGCGGTATCGGCTACACTGGCTATGACCGCAAAAAGCCGCGAACTTCAGGCTCAAGGAATTGACGTTGTTAACCTTAGCATTGGTGAACCAGACTTCAACACTCCAGACTACATCAAGGAAGCGGCAAAAGAAGCTATCGACCAGAACTTCTCGCACTATCCTCCAGTTCCGGGTTACGAATCACTTCGTAAAGCCGTTTGCACAAAACTGAAACGCGAAAACAACCTCGACTACGAACCTGCACAAATAGTTGTATCAACTGGAGCAAAGCACTCGATTATGAACACTTTGCTTTCGATTGTTGACCCCGGTGAAGAAGTTATAATCCCTGCTCCATACTGGGTTAGCTACATCGAGATGGTTCGCTTCTGCGAAGGTGTTCCTGTAGTTGTAAAGTGCAACATCGACTCCGATTTCAAGATGACTGCTGAACAGTTGGAAAAAGCTCTCACGCCAAAGACCAGAGCCATCATTATCTGCTCGCCGTCGAACCCGACAGGAAGCCTCTACAGCAAGGCTGAATTGAAGGCAATTGCCGATGTTCTTGCAAAGCACCCAGAAGTTATAGTGATTTCCGATGAAATTTACGAACACATCAACTTCGTAGGCGAACACGAAAGCATTGCACAGTTTGACGATATCCGTCGCCGTTGCGTTATTATCAATGGTGTATCAAAAGGTTACGCAATGACTGGCTGGAGAATCGGTTTCATCGCCGCACCTCTATGGATTGCAAAGGGCGTTACCAAATTGCAGGGACAGTTCACTTCAGGCGCTTGCTCTATTGCACAGAAGGCAGCCGAAGCCGCACTCAACGCAGGCAACAGCGAATGCAAGAAGATGACCAAGATTTTCAAGAGCCGCCGCGACCTTGTTCTCGGTCTTTTGAAAGAAATCCCGGGACTGAAACTCAACACTCCGCAGGGTGCATTCTACATTTTCGCAGAAGTTTCCGCATTCTTGGGCAAAGAAGCCGAAGGTATGAAAATAGAAACTTCTGACGACCTTGCAATGTATCTGCTCGAAAAGGGACATGTTGCAACTGTTGGCGGAATTTCGTTCGGTGCTCCAGAATGTCTTCGTCTCTCATACGCTACCAGCGACGACAGACTTATCGAAGCTGTAAAGCGCATGAAGGAAGCATTGGCAGAATTGAAGTAAAAAACAGCTCCCTGAGCGTAGTCGAAGGGGCGAAGTAAGCTGACTATCGTTCGACTTACATACCAAATCCCCGTGTGTTTCAGATCCTAAAACAAGTTCAGGATGACAAATGCACACGGGGGTTTGATTTACAAACAAAAAAGGCCTCGGAAATCCGAAGCCTTTTTACTTTTTAATCCGAATAATTATTCGCACTTAACACCAGCCTTCAAATTTGAATCGTAAGCTACACCTGCTGTTTCGTAATAATCCTGAAGTGCTGCGCAATTCTTATAAGGAGAGTCACCACCAACTTCAATTTCATCTTCGTATGTAACTTCATCATTCAAATAAGTCTTGCATGTGCATTTCTTTGTGCATTAAGACATTGCAAACAACAAACCAACTGCTGCCAAAACTACTAATAACTTCTTCATTTTACTAAACTTTAAATTAAACAAATAAATTAACTATGCAAAAGTAAATAGATAATGCAGAAAAAACAAGAAAAAATAAAAAAAAGTATTAACAAAAAAAAGGCCCCGCAAAATGCGAAGCCTTTGTGGTAACATTTTTAACAACTACTTACATTCATAGCCAGTCTTGGTTGACTCGTCGCCATTAAGTGTTGCAACAGTATTCATATCCGAACACTTTTTTACGCTTGTATTATCCTTATCAAGAACAACTTCGCTTTCTGTCAAAACAACACCTGCTGCGTATGTCTTGCAAGTACATTTCTTATCACATGACGACATTGCGAACAATAAGCCTGCTGCTGCCAAAATTACTAATAACTTCTTCATTTCTTATTACTTTAATTAAACATTACAATAAAATTACAAAATTAAATATCTAAAGCATTGCCTCTTCTTAATTTTTTGTTAAGGACAAAACGGCAAATCTTATTTACACCTGATGCCATCGCCTGATTTTTCGTTGTATCCCAGACCGATGCTATTGTAATAATTGTTGAGATCGGAACAATCCTTAAAGCTCAACCTATCAATTTCGTCCTGAGTATATACGCGCGGATTGGTATCAGTGTTATTTCCTCCTGTCCACATCGAACAAGTACATTCCTTCTTGGCACACGAAGCAAGCATCATTAAAGATGCAAATCCTAACAAAATCAAATACTTTTTCATTTCAAATATCTTTTTTAATTAACTGCACTACTATTTTACCTTTCCTTAACTATCTTCACTGTTTTACAACCATTGCCGTTATAAACCTTCAGGAAATAAACACCGTCAACTTCGTTTGCAAAGGCATTGCCAAGCTCAACATGCTGCTCTGAAAAACTTTCGGAGAATAACATTCTACCCATCATGTCGTATGCTTCAACGGTAAAATCGCCGTCCATGCCATCAACATCAAGCATCAAGTTGTCGTAAAACGGATTCGGATAAACCGACATTCCAACATTTTCGGTATGCACTTCGGATGGCTCATTCTGCCAATACTTTAAGTCATCAATGTATATCGTATTACCAAAACGGTTTTCACTTTGGATTATAAGACGGAAATTCTTTCCTTTGAGTTTCGATGCAGGCACAGTAAAAGTATGCTCTGTCCATTCGTTCAGAGTTGGCACAAAATTCTTTG
>CAJOEG010000087.1:0-6656 GCA_905233405.1 uncultured Bacteroidales bacterium
GCGTGGAATAATTTACGACCGAGAAGGAAACATTCTTGTGTGCAATGAGGCTGCCTACGACCTTATGATTGTGCCCCACCAGACATTTGAGTTTGATACCGTGATGTTGTGCAACGACTTGGGAATAAGCAAGGAAGATGTTGAGGAGCGAATACTGAAAGCCAAGAAATATTCGATGTATAGGCCGTCTGTTTTTATGAAACAGATTGATTCCAAGGTGTATGCACAAATGCAGGAACATCTGTACCGCTATCCTGGATTCTATGTGCAGAACAGAACTCTCCGTAAGTACAATGGTGGAATTGCAGCCCACGTGCTTGGCGACATCGGCGAAGTTTCGGAAGCGCAGATAGAAGCTGACCCGTACTACCAGAGTGGCGACTATGTGGGAAAAAGCGGTGTGGAACGTGGTTACGAGACTATTCTTCGCGGCGAAAAGGGCGTTTCGTTTTATCTTGTCAATGTGAAAGGCGTTGTACAGGGCAACTACGAGGATGGCAAATATGATACGGTCGCAATTCAAGGAAATGATATAACACTTTCTATATCAAGCGAATTACAGGCGTATGGCGAAAAGTTGATGGCAAATAAGGTCGGTGCGGTAGTGGCGATTGAGCCGTCGTCGGGCGAGGTGCTTGCTATGGTCTCGATGCCGACCTACGACCCGCAGCTGATGGTTGGTCGTGTGCGCGGAAAAAATTACGACAGTCTGTTGAAAGCTCCCTACAAGCCGTTGCTAAATAGGGCTGTGTCGTCCACTTATCCGCCGGGCTCAACTTTCAAGGTGGCGCAGGCACTGGTGGCCTTGCAGGAAGGTGTGATTACACCAAACCAGTCGTTTCCTTGCGACAAGTCGAAAGTCGGCTGCCATAATCATCCAACGCCTACGTCGGTGTCGATGGGAATACAGATGTCGTGCAATCCGTATTTCTATTTTGTGTTCCGCCGACTTGTGCAGCGTGGAATTGACAAAAATCTTTACAAGGATGCTGCCATCGGACTGGGACTTTGGAAGGAAAAGATTGAAACTCTGGGCTTTAACCATGCCTTCAATGTCGGTGTGCCTGGCGTAAACAAAGGTCAAATCCCTGGTCCCGACTACTATAACAGGCTTTACGGCGAAAACCGCTGGGCGTTCAGTACCATTTATTCGGTAAGTATCGGTCAGGGTGAGGTGCTTGTGTCGCCGTTGCAGATGGCAAACTATGCTTCGATACTTGCAAACCGAGGCTACTACATAACTCCTCATTTGCTGAAGCAGATAAACGGAGAGGACTACGAGGGCGAAATGGCTGAGAAAGTCGTAACACCTTTTGACAGAAAGTATTTCGATATTTGTGTGGAAGGTATGGATTGGGTAGTGAACAAGCCTGGCGGTACGGGACATAATGCTTATATTCCAGGAATTACGGTTTGTGGTAAGACTGGAACTGCACAGAATCCGCACGGAAAGGATAACTCTGTGTTTATGGCTTTTGCTCCGAAGGAAGACCCGAAGATTGCAATCGCGGTGTATGTCGAAAATGCTGGTTTCGGTGGAACTTGGGCTGCTCCGATAGCACGACTTATGATGGAAAAGTACATCAAGGGAGAAATTTCCGACCCGAATCTGGAACAAAGAATATTAACAACTTCAATTTTGCCGAATGCAACAAGGTAGGAGAAATAGTTTACTGGCAAACATCGACTGGCTTATTGTCATCCTGTACTTAGTGCTTGTGTTCATGGGATGGATAAACATCTATTCGGCTGTTTATGACGATACCCACCAGAGCATTCTCGACACAAGTTGCCAGTACGGAAAGCAGTTGATATGGATAGGTGCAGCCGTGTTGGTTATCATTATAGTGCTGCTGATTGACAGCAAGTTCTATTCTACTTTCGCATACGTCATGTATGGTATAGGCTGTGTGCTGCTGTTGTCGGTGCTGTTGTTTGGGCGTGAGGTTAACGGTGCTAAGTCGTGGTTTGAGATTGGTACTTTCCGAATGCAGCCTGTTGAGTTTGCCAAGATTGCTGTCTGCCTTGCAATGGCAAGGCTAATGAGTTCGGAGGATTTCTCGTTCAAGGTCGTGAAAAACTATTTTCTGGCGGGACTTATCCTTGGCATTCCGATGATAATGATTCTTTTGCAGAACGATACTGGTTCGGCATTAGTGTTCTGTACGTTCATCTTCGTGATGTTCAGGGAGGGTCTCAACAACATACTTTTTGTTGCAGCTTTTGCTTTGATATTCCTGTTCATATTGGCTCTTATCGTTAATATCTCATTGCTGATGCTGATAGTGGGATTGTTGTGTGTAATTGGACTTGTCGTCGTTAGTGGAAGGAACAAGTTTACGCGCATTGTCTTGTATTCCGCAGTTGTACTTTCGGCAGTTTCGGTGTTATTGTGCACTATTTCGCCGGAGTTGGCAGAGATGAGCATCTACTTTGCAATGATTGGCTACGCAGCTATGTCGTTGCTGATGCTTGTGATGTTTTTCATCAGCAAGATGAAGCCAATGATTTTTGCAATGATACTCATGGTTGGAATGGGCGGATTTGTCTATTCGGTTGACTATATTTTCAACAATGTCTTGCAGGAGCATCAGCGGTCGAGGATTATGGACTTGCTTGGCAAGAACGAGGATGTGCTTGGAACGGGCTACAATGTTCATCAGTCGAAGATTGCAATAGGTTCTGGCGGATTCATAGGCAAGGGATTTTTGCATGGCACACAGACGAAGTACAAGTTTGTGCCCGAGCAGAGTACCGATTTCATTTTCTGCACTATTGGCGAGGAGTGGGGACTTGCTGGGATTACTGTAATTCTTGTGCTGTTTGGTGCGTTGATATTCAGGATAATAAATAAGGCGGAACGGCAGCGGTCAGCATTCTCGCGAATATATGGTTACGGTGTGGCATCTATTCTGTTTTTCCATGTGGCTATAAATATTGGTATGACAATCGGATTGGCGCCAGTTGTTGGAATTCCGCTTCCATTCTTTAGCTACGGCGGTTCGTCGCTGTGGGCATTCACGATTCTGCTTTTCATTTTCGTAAGGCTCGATGCCGACAGGTTGCAGGTGTTCAGATAAAGAACTTCTTGTTTCTCAAGATTTTATTTTCTCCATTTCGCCAGCTTCATATACGAGTACGAGTGCGTTAGCATCAGTAAGCCGTATATTACTTCGGTGCACCATATCCATTCCACATCAAGATTCCAGACGTTTGCGCTGAGATATACGTAAATCACATAAATTACAAGCACTCCTGCTTCGAGCATCAAGGCGGAAAGTGTGTTTCCCGTGCCGGAAATGAACTCGAAGTATATCATTGCTGGGGCTAGGACAAGCGTTGCGACAAGCACTACATATATGGTGTTCGCCGAATTTTGCGCCAAAACAATGTCGTCGGTATAAATGCGTGCAATGTACTGCGGTATGCAGGCACAGATAATTACGAGTGGAATTATTGTCGCAAGGCTCATCTTGGCAATCTTGACCAAAGTGCGCGGAATTTCTTCCTGCTTGTCGGCTCCGATAAGCCTGCTGGTCAGTGTGTTGGATGTCGCGCTGAAGGCAAAGACGGGAATCGTTACCAGCATATATACGCTTCGCACTATGCCCGAAACCGCTATTGGCATTTCGCCTGTGTGCTCTATCATGGCAAAGAAGACGAACCATAGTCCGAACGACATAAGTCGTTGTAGCATAGTAGGAAATGCCAGTTTTAGCACCGATTTCAGCAGTTGCGGTTCAATTTTGCCGAACTCGAAAAGCGCGTATTTCCTGAACGGAATCATTTTCAAGGTGTAGAACACAAACAGCAGCAGTGCCGACAATTCTGCGCAAACCGACGACAGACCTGCTCCGCGTATTCCCATTTCTGGAAAACCGAGGTTGCCGAAAATGAGCGTGTAGTCGAGGAATATGTTTACTGCGGCCATCAAAATGGTCGTGTAGGTGATGATTTTTGTGTTTGAAAGCCCGATGTAGAGCGAACGGAACAGGTAGTTGATGCATACGATTACAATTCCGTAGTGCCTGTAGTTGATAAATTGTGTGGCTGCTTCGTAGACATTTGGCGAGTCGATTATGAGATTGAGCAGGATGTCGGAAAGGAAATGCATTATCAACCAAAGCATTATGCCGAGAATGGTCGTGAATAGCAGTCCATGTTCAAACACTACGCCTATCCGCCGATAGTTCTGTTCTCCGAGCCGTCGTGCGATAATTATCTGTACGCCGATGGCAAATCCCATTGCCAATGCTGTGAAAACCAAGTAGTAGATTCCACCAAGCATAACGGCTCCGAGTTCCACGTTGCCAACGTGACCGATGAACACCGTGTTCACGAACACCATTATCGTCTGCGCAAGGTTGCCGAAAATTATCGGGTAGGAAATTTGCCAGATTTCCTTGTTTGTGACCGACAGCGCGGGCTTGGTAGTTGTTGCGTTCATACAGGTTTACTGCTTGATAATCTTGTATTTGTGTGTTGTGTCGTCCGACAAGATGCTGATTACATACATTCCGTTCGGAAAACCCTGCAAATTTAGGTTGTTTTGTCCGAACGATAGTTTTCCTTGTGCAATATTTTTTCCACATAGGTCGCTCACGATGAATTCGAAGGACTGATTTCCGAAGTACTCTATTGTGAAATTTCCGTCGGACGGATTGGGGAATATCCTTATGTTTTCTTTCAAGATGCTATTGCTTCCAACCAAAGTTGTCTGGACTTCAATGGTTTCGGATTCGCCTTGACTGCATACGCTCGATAGCGTGTAATTGTGTTCTGTGGCACTTGAAACACTGATGACAAAAGTTGTATCTGTCGTATTGCCAACAAGTTGCCCCAATTCGTAGATGTTATAGGCAATTGCATTTTCTGTTGGCGACCATACGATTGAATCATTTTCTGTCGTTATGTAGCAAATTGCGTTTTCGGGGGCGTCGCATTGCTCGTGGAATATTGTAATGCAGACAGTTGTGTCGGTGTATAGGTTTGTGTTGCAGGTCGGACGAACCGAGAAGCAATGCTCGCCGTCATCGAGGTTTTGTATAATAAGTGTGTCGCCAGAAATTCTCGTTTCAAGCAAAGTGCCGTTGTCGTAGAGGTCTATTCCTTCAATCGGATACAATTTGTAGCCTGATATTTTTATATTGTCGATGCAGAGAAAATTCTTGTTGTGCGAGAAGTTTCGTATTGCAACATAGCGAGCAGAATCGGGAACCTGATAGGTTTTTAATGTCCACGCATCCGGGTCTGCCGAGCCTTTCACCATACAGGAGTCAAGTCTTGTTATGGTGCTGTCGCTGATGTAATAAACTTCCATTGTCTCCCAGTAACTTGACTGGTGGCTTCCGCGTACATAGAACGAAAATTCAAAGTCGCCGACAAAGTCTAATTCCCTGCTGAAAATCCGGTCGTTGGTTGTGAGCGTTGTGCTTCTGAAACTTGCAAGGAACTGATTTCCAGAGTGCGGGTGGATTTTTGTTAGGAAATTGCTAGTGTCGGAATATGCCATTTCGGGGCGGAAGGCAATGAAAGCCATCTTTTCGCGGTTGTTGGGGAAGGTATAACCCGAAATTTGACCTGTTTGCGAGTCGTCGCCATCGTAATAGGACCAGCCTGCCGCACCTTCGGGGTTAATTGTGAATGGCGGATAGTCGTCGTTGTCTTCAAAGTCGTCAAAAATGGTGAATCGCTTTACAGTCAAGTCGTTCCAAGTAAGGATGCAACTGTCATTTGTGTATTCTGCCCTTAAAATGTCGGGGGCGTAACATTCCTGTCCGTTCAGCGAAATGTGGAGTTGCCTTTCAATGGATGTGTCGTTGTATTCAATGTTTGCCGTAAGAGTTATCGTGTGTCCGAAAGGTGCGTTTCTCGGAATTTGAATGTCGAAAGAATTGCTTTCTGCACTTCGGTTCGGTATTATTGGTGCGTAAATGGCTGAATCTGTGTTTATTGTAAGATATTCGTCATCGGATGAGATTCTAATTAGGACACTATCGGCCTGAACTGTTCCAAGGTTTTGCAGTGATATTGATAGGTTTGTGCTTGTACCTGCGCTGACCGATTTTGGTGCGTAGTCGGCTATTTCAATGTATGGAATGCCCGATTCTATTACGGGAATGCTGTCGTATATTGTTGTTGTGTTGAAGGCCGTTACGACAAGCAATGCCTTGCCTTCGTGCAGGTTGTGTCCGATTGTGACATTTCCGCGCGAATTTGTGAATCCCTTGTAGTAGTTGCCGTCCTGCGAAATGCAGACGAGCGCATTTCTTACGGCTTGACCGTTGGTCGTTATTTGTGTCGAGAAGTTATTTCCTTGTATTGCAATGTGTTGTGATGATTCAATTTTGTTGGGAGTTTTAGTTCTTAGTTGCAACGAAGCATCTCCGAAACTTATCCAGGACTTTACGGTTTCAACGTCGCTTTGCTGGGCCGATTCGCATAGCATAAGGTAAAATACGTTTAGTACTACCGAACCCCAATGTGTGCGCTGTTCGTTGGTATTCAGTCCGTTGGAGGTGGTGTCGTTATCGTAGTTGTAACCGCCCGAAAGTATGTCGTAGAAGTAGTCCTGACCGCGCATCGGCGGATTCCACGGCTGGCTTATGCTCGACATCAGGGTTGCAACTGCGCCACCGTGCTTGGCGTTCATCCAT
>CAJOEG010000087.1:6661-10675 GCA_905233405.1 uncultured Bacteroidales bacterium
GTTGTGGAAGGCTCCGTTTCGGCAGGCAACCGAAACCACAAATGGCAGTTTGTCGCCATTGCTACTAGCCGTTACGTTTGATGAGCCATAACCGCCTGTCAACCAATACGAACCGCTTCCGTGTCCGCAGTATGCGATTGACGATGCGCCAACATTTATGCTTGCAATCAAGGCATTCGACGAAACATTTGTCTCGGCATCATAGTGCTGTGAATGAACGTTATAGGTAAAATCAGCAAGTCTATTGTCGTAAATCTTCCTGACGTGTTCGTAGTCGAGTTCGTTATCGTCGCCGGGACCTTCGCCCGAACCAATTCCTATGAAGCGGTCACGCCAGTCGCGGTTGTTGTTGGGATTTTTCTCGTAGTTGATGCTTTTTTGGATTTGCGTAGAGAGTTCTTCTTCGTTGGCGCAAACAAACCTGCCTATTGCAAGGTCGGGGTAGTCGTCGCCGCCCGAAACACAGCCAAGTGCAGGGTCGGTAGGACAGTCGGGGCAAGTCTCTGTGCCTAAGGTATTTGACTGTACGTCATTCCAGTTTCCAACAAGTTGAACATACAATAAGTTGGGATTCTGGCTGTATGCTTGTGCAATCTTTGACGTGACGTTTTCGGCTGAATCGCAGTGCATTATAGTTACATTGTAGCCCATTTCACGTTTCCAAGTTATGTAGGGTGCAAGAGCAGAATCGTATCTTTCGGGCGTGATGACAAGAATGTCGCCGTAGTCGTAGTTTGGAAGCGGTGTTATCACGCGCGACTTGCTGTGGGTGACTTTGATTGCTATTCTATCGTAGATTCTGAGCGTTTGTCGTGCCGAATTGTACAGGAATGGGAAAATCCTTATGTTGACTTTTGTCTCGTTACGGAAAGTGAAAGGTTCTATTTTTATGTTTTCGTTTGGATACAATTCGTCTGAAATTGATTCCGCCAATATTGTATATGGTATGGAATCGGGATTCTGGTCGCGATAGATTGTTCCGCGTGATGGCAGAATGGGGTAAGGAAGCATAAGTTCGTGATATTCCGATTTGCGGGTGTCGATTGCGATTATGTCGCTGTCGGAATAGTCAATTGTTGTGCTTGCAAATGGCAGTTCCGCCCAGCCTTTCTTTTCGAGGGAGACATTTTTTTCGAAAGCTATCTTCGAGAACCTACCGTTTGCCGTTGAAATTTCGGTTATGTTGTAGTCCTTTAGTGAAAAATAGATGTATGAATTACCGTTTTTGTCCGAATATGTGATTGCATAGTTCTGCGACATCGCCGACAAAGCGGCAAATGCACATAGTACAAGCATTAGCAATCGTTTCATATTCGCAAACAAGCAATTTCAAGATGCAAAATTATGTAATTTTTTGAGTATTCGTATGTGAAACGATAATAAAAAAAGGACGGCATCGCACCGTCCTTGATAGTTGTTTTTTTAGTAGCTTCGCGAGAAATTGAACAAATCTAAACAAATTTTCCAAATCTATTTGTTGAATTTGAATCCAATTTGTTAAATTTAACTTCGTTGAGGGCTTCGCCGTTCTTGATTTTTGTGCTGACAGGCTCGAAGGCAAACAGTCTTGCAGACAGTCTGGTCTTCCGTTAGACTTTTAGCCTGCACATTATTTTGTCCTTTTGTACAATTCCACAATTTTTCCCGTCATTATGCTCCACGCGTATTTGCTTTTCTCGTGTATTACGCCATCCTTGAAGTTTGTGCCTCGTGAGTTTGCAAAGAAATCGTCTAGTGCATTGGCAATTTCCTGAGCATTAGGCTCTACGACATATCCGCTCTTGCCGTTGATGACTATTTCGCCAAGTCCGCCGACATTTGTTACGAGCATAGGCTTCTCGAAATGGAAAGCAATCTGCGTTACTCCGCTTTGTGTTGCCGACTTGTAGGTCTGTGCAACAATATCGGCTGCCGAAAAATAGAGATTTACCTTGTCATCGGGAATGAACTCGTTGTGTATTATGATTTTGTCTTCGATTCCTAAGTCGGAAATCTGCTTGCGGTAAATGTTTTCGTCCTGATAGAATTCGCCAGCAACAATCAGCTTTATGTTAGAATCCTTTATGCGAGTATCGGCAAATGCCTGCAATAGCAAGTCGAGTCCTTTGTAGGCACGGACAAGTCCGAAAAACAAAACATATCTGCAATTCTGGTCGAGTCCAAGTTGTTGTAATGCTTCGTTGCAATCGAGACGGATGCCATAGTGGTCGTAGATGGGGTGGGGCGAGAATGTCCGCGGTTTGTCTTTCTTGTCGAATTTGCCGATGTCGTCGGTTACCGACTTTGACAGGGCTATGAAGCCGTCCATCGACTTTACAAAATATGGTGGCAGAATCTTGTCAAGGATATTTTGCTCGTGCGGTATCATATTGTGGACCAGTGCGATGCACTTTGTCTTACCATTGCGACGGACAATGCGAGCGATTTTGCCGAAACTTGGTGCCATAAACGACATCCAGTAGCAGAAAATCACAAGGTCGGCATTCTTGTCGCGAATTTCACGACCAACTTTCATCCAGTTGAACGGATTTATGGAATTTATCCTGCGAACAATGTCGAGCTGTGGCTTTGGCGAATCGGTAAACTGCGTCTTGCCGGGGAAGAGAAACGACGGATATTGCAGCGTGAAAGTTACAATTTCAACATCGTGCCCTTCGGCGATGAATTCCGAAGCAAGACGTTCGTTGAAACTTGCCAGTCCTCCACGGTAAGGGTGTGCGCTACCTACAATAACGATTTTCATTGTGTTATATTCTAGTAGTCATTCCGCAAGACTGAAAGCATAAGGTACGTTGCTTGTGAGTTCGTTTATGCGGAATCTCTAATTGAAAACATTTCTATAGGAGATTCCGCATAGTTGAACAATATTACGCTCCCCGTTCCGTATCGCGTTATTGTTTGCATTGCATATGTTTTTATGCGCCTTAACATATCAAACAAGTTTGCTCTGCCTTCGGCTTTAAAAAACATTCTAACTTGTGGAATGACGTTCTCTTTTTTATTCAATGGTTTATAAAATATTTCAGACTTATTTTATTCCATCTCCAAACTTTACCTTGGCATCGTTGAGCATCTCTGTGAGTGTCTGCTCGTTTTCGCGCTTGCAGATGAGCAATGCCTTGTCGGTATCGACGACGATGAAGTCGTTGAGGTCGCGGATGATGGCAACCTTCTTGTCGCCCTGTACGTTCACGTAGTTGCCGTTCGAGTTGGCGAACAAGGTGTTCTTGTAAAGGTCGGAATTACCGTTCTCGTCGCGGTTGGCAATGGTGTATAGCGAATTCCACGTTCCAAGGTCTGACCAGCCGAAATTTGTCTGCATAACGTAAACGTTTGGTTCCTTCTCCATTACGCCAAAGTCAATTGAAATGCTTTTTGCACCCGAATAAATTTCGGTTATGGTTTCTTTTTCGCGTGGCGTGTTGAAATTCTTGATTCCTTCCGAGAAAAGCGAGTACAATTCCTTGAGGTGACGCTTGATGGCATCGCGGATTGAAGTCTGCTTCCAAAGGAAAAGACCTGAGTTCCAAAGGAAATCGCCACTCTCGAGGAAGAATTTTGCAAGTTCAAGTTGTGGTTTCTCAGTGAAAGTTTTTACTGGGATAAACTTCTGGTTTTCGGCATTTTCCGACATCTGAATGTAACCGTAGCCAGTTGCAGGACGGTTTGGTGTGATGCCGAGAGTAAGCAGTGCGTTGCTTTCGGTGACGAATTCAAGGCCCTCGTTGATGTTGTCGAGGGCATCCTCAAACAGGCCGATTCTGGCCTCGCACATGGCTAGCTGGGCATTAAAGTTGAGCGCTTCATTGTCGTCCTTGAGGAGGTGCGAAAGCATATTGGCATCTTCCATCGCATCATACGCTTTTTTGTAATGGCCTTGTTTGTAATACAATTGTCCAAGTTCTTGGTACATTACAAATTGGTAGTAGAAGATGTCGGGATGTCGGGCATGGGCTTTGTCTTCAGTGAAGGCCAAGGCGTTTTTATAGTATTTTTCGGCTTGGGCAAACGAAC
>CAJOEG010000088.1 GCA_905233405.1 uncultured Bacteroidales bacterium
CTTTCGGGTGGTGAACGCCAGTCGGTAAGCGTGGCACGCGCACTGCTCAACAATCCGCCGATAATCTTTGCCGACGAGCCGACAGGCAACCTCGACCCAGAAAGTGCCGACGTGATTGTAAACTTGCTCTACAAACTTAGTCAGTCGGGCAAATCGGTGCTGATGGTAACGCACAACCATGGATTTTTCCGCAAATACGCAGGCAGAATATACACTTTTGGCAATCAGACTGTTTCCGAACAGGGCGACAACAAGATTGCAATCGCAATCGACGACCTCGACGACGTAAAAACGCCTGTGGTGGATTTCGATACAGAATCATACGCCCCTTCGACAGGCTCAGGGAGCGAAAAGCAAGGATTAAATTCAGATGATAATGTACAGGCGCAATTCATTGCGTCTCAATCTGACGCACAGCAATCCGCCCTTTCGATAGACGCAGAAAGCGAAAATCCAGAAATAAATTCAGATAATAACGTACAGGCGCAATTTATTGCGTCTCAATCAGAAAATATAGAATAATGAAAAGAATATTTTTCTACATCATCGCATTATCATGCATTTCTATGTTTTTTGCATCATGCAAAAATGAAAACATAGAAGCAGACAACAAACAAGCAGAAATCACCGAATGTGGAGAAAGCGACCATCTCATAAACGCAACACTATGGATGCAACATTCTGCCGAATACCATGCCATCTGCCTACAAACTTACAAACTTGCCAAGGTTGCTCTTGCCGAAAACCTAAAGGCAAAACAGACTGACAAGCCTGCCACCGTTGTTCTCGACATTGATGAGACCGTACTCGACAACTCGTACTACGAGGCATATATGGCTGCCGAAGCAACATCGTTCAGCGACTCAACCTGGGCAATATGGACATCCAAAGCCGACGCAACTGAAGTTCCCGGTGCCATCGATTTCCTGAAATACGCCCAATCACTCGGCGTAGAAATAATCTTCATCTCGAACCGATATCCCGAAGAACTTGAGCCCACAATGGCAAACATGAAGAAACTCGGTTTTCCCGAAGTTCCTGCCGAAAACTTCCTTATGAAGGAAAAGGATGCTTCGAGTTGCAAAAAGGAACGCCGCGAAAAGGTTTCTGAAAAGTATGAAATCATAATGCTTGTTGGCGACAATATGGGCGACCACACCGAAGCCTTCGACGAACGCAAGACCAAGGGCGACATGCTTGAGGAAACCGACGGAATCACCGACCTGCTAGGAACTCGCTACATTGTTCTGCCAAATCCGACCTATGGTACTTGGGAAAAGCCAATCCTTGCCGACAAGGAAAAGACAGCCCGTCAGAACCGCATCGATGCATTGAAAACCTTTTAAACACCTACATCATCAATGCACAAGTTTCTTACACTTGAAGGCATACTACTCATATTGGGATATTTGGCATTGGCATTCCTGATTGTGTGGTTTATCTCGCTGTTCAAGTACAAGAACGATGATGAGACAAAGCGGTATTTCTTTCTCGGCTTCGCTTTTAAGATGGCTTGTTGCATAGGCTTTGCTGTGATATACGACTTCTACTACAACTGGGGAGGTGACACATATTACTACTACACTGCATCGCAAAGGTTGGGCAAAGTTCTTTTCCAAGATTCGTCATCATATTTCAGAATTATGTTTGACACTATAGATGTCAACAATATCCAGACACTTGCTCCAGGCATTGCCTACTATCCTGTGCTGCGCGACCCGTCAAGATACGCCGTACATCGTTTCCTATCACCTTTTGCAATCATCGGTGGAGAAAACTACTACACTGTAAATATCTGCTTATCACTTTTTCTCTTCCTACTCAATTGGAAATTTTTCCAGTACATCCGTACAAAAATAAATTGCAGCGACAAGATGGCGTTCATCTGCATAATGCTCATTCCATCGGTAGGATTCTGGAGTTCGGCTCTTATGAAGGATAGTTTTACATTCACATTCAACCTTGTTTTCATAATGTGTTTTGCAAAGATTTTCTTCGACCGAAAAATCAGGATTTCGACCATATTTGGACTTATATTCAGTGCATACATAATAATGGAACTGAAAGTTTACATACTTTATGCATCCATTGCAGGCTGTATGGTCTGGCTCGGAAGCGGCTACTTGAAGAAAGTAAAAAGTACGCTTTTCAAATTTGTTATCGCACCTTTACTTATACTTATTGTTGCATTTGGAGGAATGTATGCGCTAAGGTTTGTGGGTGAAAGTGTTGGCGGCAAATTTAGCGATGTCGATTCAATGTTAGGTCAGGCAAGTGTAACGCAACAGGACTTAAAGCAGGAATATTACGAAGGACACTCTTTCGATATCGGTGACTTCGACGGTTCTTTGGGTAGTCTTATCAGTATGGGACCTAAGGCTGTAATTGCTGGTCTATATCGTCCATTCATATTCGAGAGTGAGACTGCTGTAATGCTTTTGTCTGGATTGGAAAACACAGTACTTCTGCTACTTACACTTTATGTATTCTTTAAAGCCGGTGTGAAATACACTATTAAACAAATTCTAGGTAATCCGTTTGTAAGTATGTGCTTGCTATTTTCCGTAGTACTTGCACTTGGTATCGGTATTTCAACGTCAAATTTCGGAGCATTGGTAAGATTTAAGATTCCACTTATCCCATTCTTTGCTTTAGGCTGGCTCGAAATATTGTTTTCAAAGAAAAAAGAAATGGAACTCGCCGAAGCGGAAGAAAACAAGCCTGAAGAATAATACCCTAACAGCCAAATGACAGACATAACAATACGCCCAGCAACCGAAAACGATGCGACCATTATAGCACGATGCGTATTGGCGGCAATGGAAATTGTTGACATCGACGCAAATATTCCGTCAGAAATGATTGCTGCGGTGAAAAACCTAGAAGTCGCCACCCGTGACGATGCTCGTCTTTATAGTTGTCGCAACAGCCTTATTGCTGAAATAGCAGGAGAAGCCGTTGGTTGCCTTATCTCATACAGTGGTGACAGATATGCCGCTATGCGTAAACGCACATTCGACATTCTATATGAGGAAAGCGGTCTCGACCTACGTGGAAACCCAATGGAAACGAGTGTTGGTGAATATTATTTGGATTGCATGGCGATAAAGCACGAATTTCGAGGCAAAGGTATCGGTCATCGTTTGATGAAGTTTGCAATAGAACTCGGGAAAAATTTGGGACACACCCATTTTACTCTTTTAGTGGAGAAATCGCATAAGCAACTTGCTGAATATTACTCCCGGCTTGGTTTTCAACCCAAGGAAGAAATGTTCGCTTTCGGAACAGAATATGTAAAGATGGAGTATTTGTATGAATCTTACAAGGCTTAGCCTACTCTACTTCCTGTTTCCGTAACCTCTGCGACTAAAGTGCCAAGTTCGTCTGTAACAGTAACTCTGAAGAAGCAATTTCTTCGTCCCGATTTCAAGCAATGTGCCTCGGCAATAAGCCTTTCGCCACGCACCGCATTCAAGTAGACAATGTTTGACGACACCGATACCACTGAAAGTTTTTCGGCATTTGCCGCCACGGCGAAACAAAAGTCGGCTAGCGTGAATATCGCTCCGCCCATAACCGCTCCCATAGCATTCCGATGACGTGAATCTATTGCAAGTTCACACCTCGCATAATTTTCTGCGACATCAACAATCTCAATGCCCGTCACTTCTGTTGCAAAACGGTCGTGGCCGAAAGTTTCTCTCGCGCGTTCAATCAGGGAATCACTCATTTCCAAAAAGTTCTTTTTCGACGAGTTCGCAAACTATATGGCCAATCATTATGTGAGCCTCCTGAATTCTAGGAGTATCGTTCGAAGGCACATTTATAATAAGGTCGGCAAACGGAGCCATTTTTCCGCCATCGTTTCCTGTCATTTCTATGGTAAATACACCCAATTCGCGAGCCTTCTCGAAGGCTTTCAGCACGTTTGCCGAGTTGCCAGATGTTGAGATTCCCACCAGTACATCGCCCTTGTGCGCAACAGCCTCAACTGCCCGTGAAAATACGTTTTCGTAGCCATAATCGTTCGATACCGATGTCATAAACGATGAATTGCAGTGCAAAGCCTCGGCGTACAGAGGCTTACGGTCGAGATAGAAGCGCCCCGACAGTTCGGCGGCAATATGCTGTGCATCGGCAGCACTACCACCATTCCCGCAGAAAAGCACTTTTGCACCATTGCGGTAAGCCTTTACTATTGCCGACTTGAAATCATCAATTCGCTGCACAAGTTCGGGTGTTTCCAATATGCGTCGTTTGACGGCAATGCTTTCGCTGATTATTCGTTCTATCTCGGTCATCTTATTCAAAAAGAGTTTCTATTGTTTTCGTCAGGTTCACCCACGAGAATTTCTGTTTTTCAATAGCGACGTTCCTCTCAAATTCTTCGCGGCGGTTGTTCTCGTAAAAGTCCACAATAGCATTGGCAATATCCTGGGCATTAGGCTCAACGACATATCCCACAACGCCATTTGGCACTATGTCGGCAAGTTTTTCCATATTGGTTACAAGCATTGGCTTCTCGAAATGATATGCCATCTGTGTAACACCACTCTCCTTTGGTTTCTTATATGTCTGCACAACCATATCTGCTACCGAGAAATACTTGTTAACGTCGCGGTTGTTGATGTATTCGGTTCTCATCTCAAGGAATTCGCCAACGTTGGCTTCCCTAATCTTGTCGATGTACGTCTGAATGTTGTCCTTGAATTCGCCTGCCACAAGCAGTTTTACATTATACTTTCGCAGTCTCGCGTCAGCAAGTGCATCTATAAGAAGGTCAAGACCTTTGTATGGCCTTATGTAGCCGAAGAAAAGCAGGTATCTGCAATCAGGGTCAAGCGAAAGTTCCTCTATGGCAATGGCGCGAGGAATGCGTTCACCGTAAGGCACGTTTATCGGCATATTGGAGTATTTCTTAGGTTTGGGATCCTTCTCGAAATGCTCTATGTCCTCGGCAATGCCTTTGTTTACACAGACAAAACCGTCAACATTGCGGGCAAACTTATAAGGTAGGAAGCGGTCGAGTACATTTGCATCATCGGGAATCATATCCTTCACTATGGCGACTCGCTTAATTTGTGAGCATACGTTCAGTTTCTGGGCGATATTCCCCATACACACCGACGAACGAGAATCAGTATAGGCAAAAATAACCTCGTCGGGAAGGGATTTCTTGATATAGTTGGCGGTTTTCCTCCAACTCATAGGACTTATTGAATTTATCATCTGAGTTATCTTGAGATTCTCGGGGGACGAATCTCCCGACAATTTCTTAGACCGCATTCCATCATACCTATATGTAATGATTTCCACATCGTTGCCGTCGGCCATCAATTGGCGCGCCAGATTATGGTTGAACACAGAAACCTTACTTCTGTACGGATAAGCCGTACCTATAATAATAACCTTCATCGTCAGTCTCCTAATTCAAATGCAAAATTAATCTTTTTTGGAAATTGAAATAGTTTGCGAACAAATAAAACGCAGAAAAAATAGTTATCAACAAGAGGACAGCGAGAGAAAAAAGTTTGTATTTTTGACATCCCTGTTTCGGATAGGGATTTTTGAATTTGTTTTTGAAGAAAAGAACATAGAAATGACCAAGTTAAGTGTAAATATTAACAAAATCGCTACGATAAGGAATGCTCGTGGAGGCAATGTTCCCGATGTGAAATTGGCGGCAATCAACTGTGAAAAGTTCGGTGCTCAAGGCATAACCGTACATCCTCGTCCCGACGGACGCCATATAAAATATCAGGATGTGTACGACATTCGCCCGATAATAACCACCGAGTTCAACATTGAAGGCTATCCGTCGAAGGAATTCATCGAACTTGTGTTGAGGGTAAAGCCTACGCAGGTGACTCTTGTTCCCGACCCACCTGAGGCACTTACGTCCAATGCAGGCTGGGACACCGTTGCAAACAAGGATTTCCTGAAGAAAATCATCTGCGACTTCAAGGATGCTGGCATAAGGACATCTATCTTCGTTGACACTAAACCGCAGAACATAAAGGGTGCAGTATATACCGAAACCGACCGCATTGAGTTATATACCGAGCCATACGCGACAAACTTTCCCAAGAACAAGGAAAAGGCGGTTGCCGACTTTGTAAAGGCTGCCAAACTTGCAAACGAACTTGGACTGGGAATAAATGCTGGTCACGACCTGAATCTCGACAACTTGAAATACTTTGTAACTAATGTTCCCAATGTAGCAGAGGTGTCGATTGGTCACGCACTTATATCCGACGCACTTTATATGGGACTCGAAACCACTATAAAGAAGTATCTTAAAGAATTGAAAATAAAGTAGATTTCTCAGAAGTATAAGTAAAAAGCATCCGCGAAAACGGGTGCTTTTTTTGTTTGTAAATCAACAGAAGAATTAAGCAAGGCAAGAGCCTTCAATATATAGCGTCGTAGGCTTGAGCCTACGACGAAACGGGGTATTGTAAATTTTTCTAACTTTCCTCTTTGTCGTATAATGTAAATCACTTACATTTGCCACCAGTTTTGCAATGTAGTTAATTTAGATTTTGATTTTTTTGAGAAATGAAAGTTAAGTATCAGGATTTGATTGAACAGTC
>CAJOEG010000089.1:0-6574 GCA_905233405.1 uncultured Bacteroidales bacterium
GATGCGCTCAACTACCAAGTGGTTTATGCCATTATAAACGAAATAATGACGAATACAAAATCGAACCTTTTGGAGCATCTCGCCTCCAACATACTTGATGCTATGTTCTCGCGATTCCCTCAACTTCAAAAGGCGAAAATCAGAATTGACAAGTTAAACCCGCCAATGGGTGGAAAAATTGGCAGGGTTGGTGTAGAAATAAAAAGGAAACGTCCCAAAATGTTCCCGAAAACCAATATTTCACATAAAACAGAATCAGCATAAAACATTTTTTCGCTGAAGCATTGCCAATCAGTATTTTATTGCTACCTTTGTAAAATCAAACATCAAAACATAATTCTTATGAAGAAAAGAATAATTTCATTGTGCGCAATAACCACCATTATGGCACTGGTTATATTGGCAGGTTGCGACAAGTTTATGAAAATTGTTACAGTAAAGACTGGCATTTTTTCAAATCTAGGCTCAACATCGGTAACACTGAAAGGAGAACTTGTTTCAACTGGTGGCAACGACGAAGTGGAAGAACGTGGATTTTACTACAGTATTAATAAAAATCTTAAGCCCGCATTAACCGCAGAATGCGGACCTGGTAAAAAAGGAGCTTATGAAGTTGATATAAAAGGTCTGAAGCCAAGCACAAAATACTACTATGCTGCATACGCCAGATCAGAAGATGACATTGATAGAGGCGATGTTCAAGAATTCACTACATTTGACATCAAATTAACAGTAACGACAGAACAACCAGAGATTTTAGGCAACGGCAAAGTAACACTAAAAGGATCATACGATAATAAGGAAAATATTAATATAGAGAAAGTCGGCTTCGAATATGCCAAAAATGCGAATTTCAAAAATGCTGACACTGTATATGCATCATCTCCCCAAACTCCATTTACTGTCACAAAAGAACTTGACCAAGCAATATACTATTGCAGAGCTTTTGTTATTGCAGAAGAATCTACCATATTATTATACGGAGACCGCATTGATTTTTCATCTGTTCCTCCACCAAATGTTACAACTGAAGACGCTACTGAAATAGATTCAATATCTGCAGTTCTAAATGCCTCATTTACCGGAAATGTTGACAACAAAGGATTCTTCTGGTGGAGTGATTCTGACACTACCAAACATGATGAATTTGTTGGATCCGGTACAGGAACTGGAAGATTCTCAAAAAAAATAAGCGAACTAACAAATTCAACCACATATTACTACAAAGCCTATGTAACTTATTATAATGGGGCAAAGAAAGTAATTGGAGAACAAAAGAGCTTTACCACAACAAGATCAAACAAGTAAAGGTACTCTAAAAAGTGTAAAAAATATTGTCGGTCGGAAAATTCCGACCGATTTTTTTTGTCAAAAATTACTATATTTGCAAACAAAAAATTCATTAGATGAAATGTATAGGTTTTGCCTGCGACCATGCAGGATTTGAATTGAAGACTTTCCTTATGGAATATATGAAGCAGAAGGGTTACGAAGTAAAGGATTTCGGAACAAATTCTGCTGAAAGTTGCGACTATCCGGATTTTGCCCATCCGCTTGCAACTGCTGTTGAGGCTGGTGAGTGCATAGGTTTTGCAATCTGCGGAACCGGCAATGGTATCAGCATGACCGCCAACAAGCATCAGGGTGTACGCTGTGCATTGTGCTGGGATGTTGAAATCGCCGCTCTGGCACGTCAGCACAACGATGCCAACATTTGTGGAATGCCAGCCCGTTTCATTTCGAAGGAACTGGCAGTAGAAATAGCCGAAACTTTCCTTAAAACACAGTTCGAAGGCGGCAGACACGAACGCCGAATAAAGAAAATTCCGCTTAAGTAGTCCGATGGAGGAAAAGCAACCTAAAAAACGTTTCTGGGCTCGCTGGAAGGAAAATTTCCTAGTGAAGTTCTGGCATAACCAGCAGTTGAAGGACAAACTTTACGAAATAATCTTTGGTTCCGAAACCAAGGCCGGCAAGATGTTTGACATCGTGCTGATGATTATGATCGTCGCCAGCATTGTGGTGCTGATGATCGAAAGCGCCGGGATACCGCGGGCTTGGAAAATATTATTCATTGTTCTTGAATATATTTTCACGGCATTCTTCACATTCGAGTACCTTGCCCGTGTTTATTGTTCGCCCAAACCGTTGAAATACATATTCAGTTTCTACGGAATTGTCGATTTGGTGTCAACTCTGCCTGTATATATCAGTTTCATTTTCGGTGGAGCGCGCTATATGCTTGCAATAAGGGCATTCCGACTGATTAGGGTTTTCCGTGTCTTCAAGCTTTTCAACTTCCTCGACGAAGGCCGGTTCCTGATGCTGGCATTAAAGGACAGCAGCAAGAAGATTATCGTATTTTTCCTGTTCGTTCTTATTCTTGTAATCTCGATGGGAACTGTGATGTATATAATTGAAGGTGGGAAAAATACAGCATTTAGCAACATATTTACCAGCATATATTGGGCTATCGTGACAATGACTACTGTCGGCTACGGCGACATCACACCTGCGACAGGGCTGGGGCGCTTCCTTTCGGCATTCGTGATGCTGATGGGTTACACGATTATTGCAGTGCCAACGGGTATTGTCTCAGCTTCGATGGCAAAGAGCTACAAGAAGCAGCGCGAGAAATTCAGGATTTGTCCGCAGTGCCACGAGTACGAATACGACAACGAAGCCAAGTTCTGCAAGCATTGCGGACACGAATTTGGCGACGACTGGCGGCAGGAACATCCTGAAGAAAAGATAATCCGTACCGATGGTCGCGAGGAAGCTATTGAAACAGAAGTATATGAAGAACCAGAATAATATGCAGTCGATACTATACATACACGGGTTCAATTCGGCGGGAAGCGCCTGGAAAGCAATGAAGTTAATCGAGTATTTTCCCGATTATGAAATTGTTTCGCCAACTCTCGACTACTATACGCAGTCGCCAGATGCACTTATTGCACAACTTAAGCACGAAATTGATACTCACGACATTAGAATGATTGTCGGGACAAGCCTAGGCGGTATGATGACCATGTATATGTCGGCATTGTGCGGACTGAAGGCTCTAGCAATAAATCCTGCTTCACGCCCCAACGAATCGTTGCGACAATTTGTTGGCGTTGAATTGATTAACTACGCTACCGAAACCAAGCATTATCTTTCGCAGGAAGCATTTGATGCATATCAAGGGTTCATAACAGGTCCTTTCAACGATGTGCATTTCGACAACAGTAAGCTCACTTTTGCCCTTGCCAAGGACGATGAGCTTCTCGGTAGCTACGATTCGCTGAAAGAACAGTTCAAAGGCTTTACAATCCACGAGTTCGACAAGGTTACACACCGCTTTGTAAAGTTCGAGTATCTTGTTCCGATTATAAGGGATATTTTGGAAAGTTAAACATTGATAATATGAATTTTAATATGAAGACTATGAGACATATACTTTGCGTTGCCGTGTTTAGTTTGGCAGCTTTTTGCGCTTTTGCACAGACAAATCCTTACCCGGAGGAGAACGATGAATACGCATACGCAGAAATCGTTAAATATCAGGGGCAGAAGCCTATAATTAACGATTTTATCAATGCCTATTTTGGTGAAGAATCAGAGGACGAACTGAATGGGTACTTGTCGGACTTATGGCAAAGATACCTAAAGAATGAGCCGTTGAACAAGACCGAAAAGGTTACAGTTGACTCTAAAAATGGTTTTGCAAGTTTCGAAAAAGTTTATCCGCCCGACGAATACGACACCGAAGGCAGTAGAACGCTTGTGGAGATGTGCTATTGGAACAGTTCCGATGGCAATCACAAGATTTTTGCGGAGTCGGTGCAACTGTTTCAGGGCGACAGGGCCATTGAGACAGAGTTCAGCGGTTTAGTTTTCGGCATATACAACAACGCTACGCACAAGATAACGTATGTAACCCAATATGTTATGGGCATAGAGGTAAAGACTGGCATGGAAAAACTTGGCGTAATTGTTGACAAGGGCGAATATTTCCTAACCAATTATGAAACTAATGAGCGTAAGCCTATAACTGAAGAGCAATACAACAACTGGTGGAACGAATATCCAGTTGTAACCTACAGTCTTCCGCGCGTTGGCAAAGACATTACAGCAGTTATCAACAACCGTCCCGAAGGCAAAAAAGAAGTTGTTGTAAAGTGGAACGGACTAAGATTTGATGTTCAGCAGTAGAATTTATTTTCTCTGCCACCACTTGCGTTTTTGCTGAGGCTCGTTCTCGGGCATAAAATCATCGCTATATTCTTCATCATCAAGTTCTTCTTCCTTAATGAGTGTCTGCGGTATGAGCAGTTCGCGGATTTTGTCCCAGCCGATGAATCCGCCCACATTGCGGTCGTCGATGTAGATGTCGGCTACAATCTTACGGCTCATGTACTTGGGATTGAAAACCTCTTCGGGATGCTCGTTGTTCACGGCGTAGAATGTAACCCCGTGCTGTTTGCAGAACTCAACAGCTTCGTCGAGTAGTTCTCCATCGCGGACAGTCCACAGGATTAGTGTAAAACCATTGCGCTTCAGGTCTTTCAATGTTTCGAATGCTCCGTCTATCACGGTGCCTATCTCGGGATAGCGGTGGGTAACTATTGTTCCGTCAAAATCTACTGCTATAACTGGATTCATATAAGTGATTTACGATTTTAGATTTACGAATTACGATTCTTTCTCTATATTATGTCATGCTGAATTTATTTCAGCATCTATTACTAATATTATTCTCTTTTTTATCAGATCCTGAAACAAGTTCAGGATGACTAATCGGTATGACCCCTTCGTTTTTCAGCATCTGTTACGATTTATTTTCTACCATCACCCCTTCGACTGACGCTCAGGGTGCGAACTAGTTTCCGTCATTTTTATGTATTACCATAAATATTTTTCCATTCTCTACTCCCTTGGTTTCGTCTTGCGGTTCGATGGCAAGGCTGTCGGTGTCGATATGCAAAATCTTGTTTACTATGGTCTTGTCGGGAAGAATGAGGGTTAGCGTATCGCCTGTTGACGAAAGTTCCCATTTCCCTTCGATGGTTTTGGTCTTTGTGGCATTTACATATTTGCCGTCTTCACCGAAATAGTATGTTGTGTATTGCTTAGTCTCGTTCATCTTTTCGTAAACTTTCCTCAGCAATGGCTCGGGAAGTTCTTGTCCGCCAATGTACATCGAGTCAAGTTGCCAGGTGCCTTCGATTAACTTTGTGTTCTTGTCGCTTTGCGCCGAACACAAACTGCAAAGCAGCATCATGGGTAATAATATTATAAGGTATATTGTTTTCATATCGATAAAATTATGGTTCAATCCTATACAATGTATGTTCTATATCAAGGTCGGCAAGCATATTTGGCATACGGTCGTAGCTAGTGTCAGTAATGAAAATCTGTCCGAACTCGTCGCTCGAAACCATCTGCGAGATAACCTTCACGCGCTTGGGGTCGAGCTTGTCGAAAATATCATCAAGGAGCAGAATGGGCTTTTGTCCGACCTTGCGCTGTATGTAGTCGAACTGTGCGAACTTGAGGCTGATGAGATAGGTTTTCTGCTGTCCCTGCGAACCGCACTGCCGTATGCTGCTGTCGCCAAGCAGGAAAGTGAAATCGTCGCGATGTGAACCGCCAGTGGTGTGGCTTGCTGCCCTGTCGCGGTCGCGGTGCGATGCAAGTAGCTGGTCGAAAGTCATTTCGTTGAGTTCCGAGTCGTAAATCAGCTTCACTTCTTCACGTCCGCCCGAAATCTGCGCGTAGTATTTCTGGAATATAGGTATTATCTCGTCGATGAACTGCTTGCGCTTTTCATAAATCTTTGTGCCATAGTCGGCAAGTTGCATATCCCAGATTTCGAACTCGGCATCGTTCACCGAAAATCCGTCGTGTAGTTTGTGTAGCAAGGTGTTGCGATGCTCGAGTGCGCGCTTGTACATTGCAAGGCTCTTCAGGTATATGCTGTCGAACTGGGAAATTATCGAATCAACGAATTTACGCCTTGCATCGCTGTCAAAAATCAAAATGGTGTCAGTGGGCGACGAGAAAACAATGGGTATCAGTCCAATATGGTCAGAAAGACGCTGGTATTCGGCTCCGTTGCGACGGAATGACTTGTGACGCTCATCCCTATGCAGTCCGCAGTAGATTTTTTCCTGCTTGCCATCTATATCGTATTCACCCTGAACAACATAGAAGTCTTCGTCGTTGCGTATGCACTGCCTGTCCTGCTGCGTGAAGTAGCTCTTGCACATTGAAAGGTGGTAGATTGCATCGAGAATATTGGTTTTGCCAACGCCATTGTCACCGATTATGCAGTTGATGTTGCTGCAGAACTGCAAGTCCTTTTCCTCTACGCTCTTGAAGTTGACTATTGATATGTCTTTCAGAAACATGCTCATTGTTAACGCTTTAGTTCTTTTTTCAGGAATTGTCCTGTATAACTTTCCTTGTGCTTGGCAATTTCTTCGGGTGTTCCGCAACAGAGTACGGTTCCGCCTTTTTCACCGCCTTCGGGTCCCATGTCGATAATCCAGTCGGCGCACTTTATGACATCCATGTTGTGCTCTATGAT
>CAJOEG010000089.1:6679-9666 GCA_905233405.1 uncultured Bacteroidales bacterium
CATAAGTTCGGTGGCAAGTTTTACGCGCTGAGCTTCACCACCCGAAAGCGTTGTCGATGACTGTCCGAGTGTTATGTAGCCAAGTCCCACCTGTTGCAATATGACCAGTTTCTTGTAGATCTGCGGAATGTTCTCGAAAAACTCAACAGCCATATTTATGGTCATATTGAGAACATCGGCAATCGACTTGCCCTTGAACTTGACTTCAAGGGTTTCGCGGTTGTAGCGTTTGCCTCCACAAGTTTCGCACGGAACATAAACATCGGGCAGGAAATTCATTTCGATAGTACGCACGCCTGCGCCCTTGCAGGTTTCGCAACGTCCGCCAGCAATGTTGAACGAGAAGCGCCCCGATTTGTAGCCCCTTATCTTTGCTTCGGGCAACGATGCAAAAAGGTCGCGAATTTCGGTGAAGAGTCCCGTGTAAGTCATTGGGTTGGAACGCGGTGTGCGTCCAATCGGTGACTGGTCAACAGCAATAATCTTGTTGATGTTCTCGATGCCTTCAATTTTTGTGTAAGGCAGCGGACTTGTTTCGGCACGGTAGAAATGCCTATTCAATATAGGTACGAGAGTACCGTTTATGAGGCTCGACTTTCCGCTTCCCGAAACGCCTGTCACGCAGACCATTATGCCTGTTGGGAAACTTACATCTATGTTTTTCAGGTTGTTGCCAGTAGCACCGATAAGTTTTACGCACTTATCCTTGTCGAATGGGCGGCGTTCCTTCGGTACTTTGATTTTCAATGAACCGCTAATATATTTTGCCGTAATGGTGTCGGCGGTTTGCATTTCTTCGGGCGTTCCTGCAAAAACTAGATGCCCGCCCTTGCGACCAGCACCAGGACCAATATCCACTATGTAGTCGGCATTCTCAATCATGTCGCGGTCGTGTTCGACGACTATTACCGAGTTGCCACGGTCGCGCAGTTCCTTGAGCGAATGTATGAGCTTCTGATTGTCGCGTTGGTGCAGACCGATGCTAGGTTCATCGAGGATGTAAAGCACATTCACGAGACGGGAACCAATCTGGGTCGCCAACCTAATGCGCTGCAATTCGCCACCCGAAAGACTTTCGGCGGGACGGTTGAGCGACAAGTAGTCAAGTCCTACATCAAGCAAAAATTTCAGTCTAGTCTTGACTTCCTTTACAATTTCGTAGGCAATTTTTTGTTCCTTTCCCGAGAGTTCGGCATTGTGGTTGTCGAAGAAATTGTAAAGTTCGGGCAAGTCCATATTGGCAAGCTCGGCGATGTTCTTGCCGGCAAACCTGAAGCACAATGCTTCGCGGTTGAGCCTTGCACCGCCGCACTTGGGGCAGGTTACATATTTTGTAAACTTGGCGTTCTCCTTGTCCGAATCGTCGTCGCTACTGCTGTGCTTCATGCGGTTTATCACACCGTCGAAGGTAACGATATAGTTGGAATCTTCGCCAAGCGGGGTATGTCTAAGATTGAGGTTTCCGTTGTAGCCATAAAGGATAGTGTCTAGAATATCTTCGGGCAAATCCTTGATAGGCGTTTTCATCGAAAACTCAAGTTTCTCGGCAAGAGCATCAAGTGTCCAGAACAGAACGGATTCCTTGCGTTTGCCGATTGTGGTTATAGCACCTTCGTTTATCGAAAGGTCACGGTTTGGAATAAGCTTTTCCAAGTCAACATCGATGATAGTTCCAAGTCCGTTGCACTTAGGGCAGGCTCCCTGCGGCGAGTTGAACGAAAACGAATGTGGTGCAGGTTCCTTGTACGAAATTCCGCTCGTGGGACACATCAGGAAACGACTGTAGAACGATGGCTTGTCGGTGCCTTTTTCAAGAACCATTGTTATGCCTTTGCCAAGTTGCATTGCAAGTTCGATGGCTTTGCGCAGACGCTGGCTGTCGTCGTCGCTTTTTATTGTGAGCTTATCGACAACAACTTCAATAAAATGGTTCTTGTAACGGTCGAGCTTGAGGTTGTATTCCACTTCGGTAATTTCGCCATCAATGCGAGCAGTCATATAGCCACGGCGACGAATATTCTCGAACAATTCCTTGTAGTGACCTTTGCGACCATTTACAAGCGGTGCAAGAACATAAATCGATTTTCCGCCAAACTTTTCGGTTATGATGTCAACTATCTGGTTGTCGCTGTATTTCACCATTTTCTCGCCAGTGACATAGGAATATGCCGTTGACGCACGGGCAAAAAGCAGACGCAGGTAGTCGTAAATTTCGGTTATTGTGCCGACTGTGGAACGCGGATTCTTTACGGTAGTCTTCTGCTCGATGGCAATTACGGGGCTAAGTCCTGTAATCTGGTCAACATCAGGGCGTTCCATACTACCGATAAACTGCCGTGCGTAAGCCGAAAAAGTTTCCATATAACGGCGTTGACCTTCGGCATATATGGTATCGAAGGCAAGCGACGACTTTCCGCAACCGCTCAGTCCCGTGACAACGGTAAGCTTATGCTGCGGAATGTCAACATCAAGGTTCTTTAGGTTGTGAATCCTTGCGCCCCTGACTTCAATCTTCTCATCTTCAGTCTTCATCACTTAGTCGTTTTGCAGGGTCTTATGCCTTTTTTCGGCAGTTCAATCTCAAATTCCTTACGCGACTGGTTTGGAAGCGTATTGGTTCTAAGCCACGGATTGAAATGCTTGAGCATCTTGAGGTTGGTGCCATTGTCGATGGCAAACTGTGTAAGGTCGCCTATTGTCGAGTCAACCTTTATGGTGTAAGTTTCAATTTCGTCGTACAAGTCCTTTTCATCAAGGTTAAAGCCGTAAGTGCTAGGATTTTCCATTACCAGCTTAAGTGCAATGATACGATAGACATATCTTGCAGTTTCGGAATTCAGAAGCAAATCCCAGTAATTGTCAACCTTCTGGCTTTCGATGCTTTTATTTAGACCACCCATACCCATATTGTACGAAGCCGCAACCAATGTCCAACTTTTGAACTTTTTGTATGCGTCCCTGAAGTATTTGCAAGCAGCAACCACCGA
>CAJOEG010000090.1 GCA_905233405.1 uncultured Bacteroidales bacterium
GCTAACAACGACATCTGCTATCCTGCCACCATCGTCATCGGCACGATAATGATGGCTCTCGAAAGCGGAAAATTCAATCCAGACGACATTGCCGTAGCCATCACGCAGACAGGCGGACAATGCCGCGCCAGCAACTATTTGTCGCTGATTAAGAACGCAATGGTGACAGCAGGATTCGAGAATATTCCAGTCGTTTCGGTGGCAACAGGAAGCAGCAAGATAAACTACCAGCCAGGATTCGACCTACATGTTTCGAAAAATATCGGTCTGTTGCTCAACACTATGCTTTATGCCGACTGCCTTTCGAAATTGTACCAGGGTGCAGTCATTAGGGAAAAGACAAAAGGTATCGCTCGGAAAATCAGGGACAAATACACAGAAATGAGTTTCCCATACATCGAAAACAAGCAGGGCGACAAACTTCAGGGACTTCTGAAGAAGGCCGTTGCAGAATTCCGCGAGAACATAAACGAAGGAAGCACCTACCCGACCATTGGCATCGTTGGCGAGATATACTTGAAATACAATGCGTTCAGCAACAAATATGTCGTCGATTGGCTCAACGACCAAGGCTTTGAGGTTGCCGTGCCGTCGATATACAATTTCTTTATCAACGGACTGGTAAACAATGCAGTAAACCGCAAATACCATATCAAGCCTAGCAAAACGCCAGCTTTTGTAACCACAGCGGTTTACAACTTAATTGCAAGATTTGCAAGAAAGTACGACAAGATTTGCGCAGGCTTCCCGAGCTACCGTCCGTTCGACAACCTGTTCGAGGCCTTTGACGATGCCACCAAGATTGTAAATCCCGCCACCAACTTCGGCGAAGGCTGGCTTCTGCCTGCCGAAATCGCCAACTACGCCAAGAACGGCATCAACAGCGTGGTAAGTTTACAGCCGTTCGGGTGCATAGCCAACCACATCATTTCCAAGGGAATGGAAAAGAAAATCAAGCAGATTTACTCCGACATGAACCTACTCTTCCTCGACTTTGATGCTGGCACCTCCGAAGCAAATGTGTTCAACAGATTGCATTTCATACTGGAAAATGCAAAAAGCAAGATAAAGAAATAAAGTCAATTACGAAAAGAATCTATCCGAATATCCCCATTATAAACTCCTTGACCACCACGAAGAACACGAAGCAGGAATATATAAGTTTCATCATTATCCCGCACATCATTCCTAAAAATGCTCCGAACGAAGCTTTCCATACGGCTTTCATATTGCCTTCAGTCTTCTGACCGTGCTTCTTCATATACAGCAGTTCGCCAACAAACGCACCAGCAAACGGAGCCAGGAAAATAGCCCACCATGCCAATCCGAAAAGACTAACAAGAACACCAATTGCCGCGCCGCGACTGCCCCACTTCGTTCCGCCGAATTTCTTCGTCGCCCACGAGGGCACAAGGAAATCGAGTACCGTAACCACAACCATTACCACGCCTAATATTATCAATGTAGATATTTCGAAATGCTGACAAAAAATGCTGAAAGAAATCCGGCAAACGTTATCGGCGGACCAGGAAGAATGGGCAAAAAGCAACCGATAATCCCCACAATCATAAGGATTATGGCAAGCGCCACAAGAATTATGTCAAGTGCTATGCTCATTTGTATTCGGAAATTATTTGGTCAACCGATGATTTATTTATCTGCAAGGTGGTGGAATAGACATAGTTGCCAGACTTCTGCGAAACGCGCGAACACGATATTTCTGCATTCTCCAGTACCTTGTTGCGCATCGAGTCTATCTTTTGCTCGAACTTGTCGTCTCGCATAAAGTTTTTGTACGAAAGTTGGTCGACAATGTACTCGTCAACCTGTGAGAGCATCAAGCGATTGGCATCGGCAAGTGCCTTATCCTGCGACATTTGCAACGACAACGAGGTTGCCTCTGCCGAAGCACGGAAAACATATTTGTCTGTGACATTCTTCGTGCACTTGGGTATAAATATGGATGTTACGGAATTCCAGAATGTGCAGGCATCAAACAGCACAAAGCAGCACAACGCCATTGCAATCAGGAGTTTTCTCATTATTCGACAAGCATTTTTACATCCGACATAGCAATCCACCCCTCCTTGCCGTCGGCAAGCCTAATGTTGTACATTCCATTGGCAGAATCAACGACCTGAACCTTCAAGCCTTCGCAGATTTCAAACGAGTTGACTGCATCGGCATTTGGCGACGACTTCACCATCGACTGCTCGAAAACCACAGCATAGTTGTTTTCGGTAATCTCCACCGAAGACTTATAAGCACAAACCGCTGTAAAAATAAATACAGCCAACGAAATCACCGCTATGGAAAATCCTAATTTACGCAGAGCCATTCCACTGAAAAACAGATACATTGCAATTCCAATGAACAGCAAAGCAAGCATTATTATATTCAGGATTGTCCAAGCATCGGAACTCATTGCATTTTGGATTGATGTCCACCACCTTGTGAAGAATGGTACAGGCAAAGTCTCAACACTCTGCTTCAACGAACGGTTTGCAATGTTAAGGTTGAATGTGGCATCTTCGTTCGACGGGTCAAGCATAAGCGCCTTCTCGTAATAATACACCGCGTATGGAATTTCGTTCAACCTGTAACAACAGTTACCCATATTGTAATATAAATCCGACGAAGAATATCCCATATTGCTGATTGAGTCGTAAAGCATAAGCGCATCGGCATAGCGCGTCTGCATAAAATAACTCTGCGCACTATCGGTCAAAGTCTCTACATCGCTGGCTAGCAACGCATTGAACGACATCAACGAAAGTGCTATATATACAAAAAACTTTTTCATAACCTATCTTATGTTTTCTTCAAGTTGTTCAATAATTTCGGTAGTCTCGTCGTAGATAGTGTGCAGTTCGCTATTTGCCCCCGACACGAAATGAGCAAATTCACACCTGTCAATCAGTTCAACAAAACGCCTTGACATTTCCTCGTTAACATTATGGTCAGCAAAGGCTTGCATTACATTGTCCTTGGTAAGTTGCGATGTCGGAATCGAGAGTTTGTCGCTTGCATAACCCCACAAAGCCGTGATAATTTCCTTGTAGAAATCGGAGGAATTGCCAGCCTGCATATATTTGCGAGCATTTTTCAGTCGCTTGCGAGAAATCTTGCTTGCCTTCTGGCGTTTCATCAGTTCCACATCCTGACGCTTCTTGATATTCTTACGCAACACAATAACAATCACCACAAATGCAACCAACATTCCGATTATCAAGGCCCAGTACAAGCCCGAAAGCATCAGCGGAGAATAGGCGGCTGCCAATCCAAGGTTGCCCTTATGAACATATCTGACATCTTCGGGATTGATGACCTCGACGCCCGTCTGCGAATTGTAGATTGTCCCCGATGCCATATCGCCACTGCCCTTGCGCACATTTATTATTATCGGATCGGTCGAAACTGTCTTGTAAGACTTTGAAGCAAGGTCGTAATATACAAGCGAAACATCTCCCAAGTTGAAATTACCACCATAACGAGGAACCAACGTAAACTCCCAGGTCTTACTTCCCGACAAGCCCGATTCGGTTGGATTAAGTTTGCTTGTTACAACAGGTTCGTACTGTTCAAATTCCTTGGGACAAGATATTTTTGGAGCCTCAATAGTATTGAAATTTCCTGAACCAGAAATTGTTATCTTGCATACGACTGCCTCATTTACCGAAACCGTATCGTTAGGCTTGGTCAAGCTAATATTGAACTTGCCAACAGCACCAGAAAATCCCATAGGCTCCGAAGGCAATGAACTAACATTCAGTGAAACAGCAGGAGCCTTTGCAGAAACAGGCGCATTGTCGTAGGTATATCCCCAGAATGGATGTCTGCCCGTGACAACCCTTGCCATACACTTTATGTTTGACTCGTCAATTTCGGCTTTGCCTGCAACTCGCGGAAAGACAAGGTATTTCTTCAGCACGGCAGCATTGTAGGTCTTGCCATTTATTGTTTCACGCGACCATTTCAAATTCTGGTCAGTTTCCAATTCCTCCACATAGAAATTGTTAAGCTTCGGCACGTCAAAGTCTTCTATGGAAACCAAATCGATTGCAGTGTATAGCTTTATTGTTACGATTGCAGCCTCGCCCTTTGCTAGATTAGTCTTGCTTGAATAGGTGCGAAGCAAAACATCGTCGGCCGACACTGTTGCCTTAGGCTGGTTCTGCTGTTGCTGCTGGCGCGAACTTCCCGAACCGAAAATATCCTCGAACGGGTCGTAATAGCTTGACTGCCTTTGCTGTTGCTGTTGCACGGCTTCCTTTTGAACCGTGACGGAAATTGAGTTGGAAGTGTATTTTGTTCCTCCGACCACGGCAACTGCGCCATCGAGAGTGTATGTGCCTTCGGAAACAGCTTCAAGGGTATAGGTGTAAGTGTAGGTGTTTGAACTGGTCATACTGCCGTTCACAATGCTAACGCTCGAACTTGAACTTTGCGACGGCCCGCCAACCATCTTGAATCCCGGAATATTGCCGAGTTGTATCGACGAAGGCTTCTCATTAAGAGTATATTGGACTTGCATACGCTGCCCCACTCCAACCCTTGCCGGAGCCTTGCCTGTAAAGGTAACGCCGTCGGCAAACAAGGCTAACGATGCGAACAAAATGACTATAATCGACAAAAATTTTCTCATATCTGTTCCGATATAAAACTTTCGCGAAAATAACGCATTGTAACAATCAATGTTTCAAAAGAAAAGTTAAAGTTTTATTATATTACCAACAATGCTTTTTGTGACTAAAAATCACGTAAAAAAAAATCCGCAAGCTCATCGCCTGCGGATTTCTTATAATAACCACAAAACATTTACTTTATAACGATGTCGTGTTCCATACGAGCCTGAATGCCACTTGTTTCGGCAATTCTCTTGGCATTCTGATAGTAGATGTAGTTTTCACCAAGTTCGCTCTTCATAATTTTAGCAGAAATATCAAACTGTTCAACCAAATCTTCGTACCATTCCTTCTTTGCAGGATATTCAACAATCTTGTAGTCAGGAATATTTGCCAGTTCAACAGCCTTCTTTACTGCATCGTTAAGGCTGCCAAGTTCGTCAACAAGACCGATTTCAATTGCATCGGCACCAGCCCATACGCGACCCTGTCCTATCGAATCGACCAATGCCTTTTCGCTCAAAACATGACCTTCGGCACCCTTGCCCTTACGTCCGTCGAAAACTCTTGTAAGGAAAGTATCATAGAAGTCCTCGATTGACTGCTGAACATAGTTGTATTCCATTTCGGAAACAGGACGCATAGTAGTTCCAAAATCAGCATGAGCGTTGGTGCATACGGTGTCGATTGTAAGACCAATCTTGTCGGTTACAAGTCCTTGCAAGTTCGGGAACATTCCGAAAACGCCAATCGAACCAGTCAAAGTTGTAGGCTGTGCATAGATGTAGTCGGCAGAACACGAAATGTAGTATCCGCCCGAAGCAGCAAGATTACCCATCGAAACTACGATTGGCTTTCCAGCCTGCTTAACCTTCTGTATTTCACGCCACATAACTTCCGATGCAAGTCCCGAACCACCAGGAGAGTTGACACGCAGAACAACTGCCTTAACATCGTCGTTCTCACGAATCTTGCGGAGTTCCTCGGCAATCTTGTCGCCACCCATCTGACCTTTACCACCGTTGCCATCAACGATTTCGCCTTCGGCAAACAAAACAGCAACTTCGTTCTTCGACTTGTTTTCCTTTACACTAGGTACACTTGCCTTTGCATATTTTTCAAGGTCAATGAACATATCCTTGTCCTTGCCGTTGAATCCCGACTTAGCCTTGAGTTCATCAATAACTTCGTCGTAATACTTTACAGCGTCGGCAAACTTCAATGCGACTGCATCCTCTGCCTTACGCAACGAAAGGCTGTCGGCATACATATTGAGGTCTTCGACCGAAATACCACGAGCCTCGGAAATGCCTTTGCAAACCTTTCCCCAGATAGAATTCAGGAGAACGCTGTACTGCTTGCGGTTTGCGGGGCTCATCTTGTCGCAGATGTAAGGTTCCACAGCCGACTTAAACTGTCCGTGACGGAAAACCTGCATCTCGACGCCAAGTTTCTCGAGTACATTCTTGTAGAACATTATCTGCGAGCACATACCCTGCCACGACATTCCGCCCTGCGGGTTTACATAAACCTCGTCGGCAACAGATGCCAAATAGTAACCGAACTGCGAATATGCAGTAGCATAACTTATTATGAACTTTCCGCTTTCCTTGAACTCGATGAGCTTGTTACGAAGTTCCTCGATTGTTGCAGTACCAGCCGAAGCACCGTCCATATCCAGATAGATACCCTTGATACGGTCGTCGGTCTTTGCCTTTTCGATTGACTTCAACGCATCGTTAAGACCAATCTGCTTTATTGGCGTCATCGACATAAAGTCGAAACCCATTCCATCGGTAACCTTGTCTGGCATATCGGCAGTAAGAGAAATCTTCAGCACCGAATTGTCCTTCACGGTAACATCCGACGACGAACTACCTGCCGCCGACAGGCAAGGATGTGAACAATGATAACGCCCACGACTACGGCCAACATCACTTTCCAAAACTTATTCATATAAATCAAATTTTTATTAAACGATAGCGCAAAGATAATGCAATTTACGATTGACGATTTACGATTTTAGATTTTTTTGCAACTATACATCCTTTCATTTTGACATTACAATATTTCTCATTATTTTTGTTCCTCTAATTTCATCGGATGAACTCTTTTGGGAATATCTTCAGAATAACGCTCTACGGCGAATCGCACGGCAAGGAAATAGGTGTCGTTGTTGACGGTTGCCCTGCAGGAATACCGCTGTCGGAAAACGATATGCTAACCGACATTGAGCGCCGCAAAACAGGCGGATACGCCACAAGTACCCGTACCGAAAGCGACATTCCCGAAATACGAAGTGGCATATATCAAGGACACACAACAGGCGCACCTATATTAGTTGCTTTCCACAACGAAGATTTCAACGATGAAGACTACAATTTTGACGGATTTTTCCGTCCCGGACACGCCGACTACGCAGCCTACAAAAAATACAACGGCTACAACAATCCTCTTGGCGGAGGTCAGTTCTCGGGAAGAATGACACTTCCTCTGGTTGCCGCTGGCTGCATTGCAAAGAAACTCATTCCTTCAATAGATATTTCAGCACAGATACTGCCAGAATGTATGGCAAACGTTGAAAAGGCACTTGAAAACAACGACTCTGCCGGCGGAATAGTAGAATGCAGAATACGAAACCTTGAAGCAGGAATTGGCGAACCATTATTCGATAGTCTGGAATCGCTCATTTCTCACGCAATATTCTCAATTCCAGGCGTAAAAGCCATAGAGTTTGGCAACGGAATTGCCTCGGCGTCAATGCTCGGCTCTGAATACAACGACTGCATAGTATCATCCGACGGAAAAACGGCGACAAACAACTGCGGAGGCATCAACGGCGGAATTTCAAATGGAAACGAAATTGTTTTCCGCACCTACTACCACCCTACCCCAAGCATTGCAAAAAAGCAAAAGACATTCAATTTCAATAGTTTAAAAGTTGAAGACTTGGAAATTCACGGACGCCACGACACCTGCTTCGCACTGCGCACACCGGTAATAGTCGAGGCTCTTGTTGCGATTGTACTTGCCGACCTGACCCTAATTTCAAAAGCCACAAGACTATGAAACACTTCATCGACTCGGTACAAGAATACATCGCAAACACGTTCGACGACCTGCAACAAGTCGAGATTATAGTGCCAAACAATCGAACTGGCTCCGCCCTGCTATCATCACTGAAAAAAAATGCGACAAAGGTCACCTGGGCACCTAAGATAACACCGATAAAGAAAATATTCGCCCGTAACGCCAAAATACAAGAAGCAGAAAACGTTGTGATGATATACACGCTCTACAAGATTTTTGCGAATCACATCAACGCATCGGAAGGCGACTCAAGTTTCGACAACTTCTACAATTTCGGAGAGGTGCTGCTTAGCGACTTCGACGACATAGACAAATACCTCGTCAACCCACAGAAACTTTTCTGCAACATAGCCGACGCAAAGGAAATTGACATAAAGTTTATCGACCTTGAAGACGACCTGATGAAAATACTACAGTCGTTCTGGCAAAACATTTCCAACACCTCGGTGCTCGACAAAAAAATGAAAAGCCTTGAACTTTGGCAGAAAATGCCGGCAATTTACGAGGATTTCACCAAGGCGCTCCGTGAAAAAGGCATCGGCTACCAAGGCTTGATTTACCGCGATTTCGTTGAAAACAGAATGCTTACGACCGATTTCGACTCCGAAAACTATGCCTTTGTAGGATTCAGCGCACTCAACGAATGCGAAAAAAGTCTGTTCCGTCACATCAGGGAAACAACAAGGAGGAAAAACGGGCAATGCCTTTTCTTCTGGGATGCCGACAAATACTACATTGACAACAAGGAACAGGAAGCAGGTCTTTTCCTCCGTGCCGACCTCAAGGAATTTCCGCTTCCAAAAGGCTTTGAACTTTCCGATACAATAACAAACCTATACAAAAAGGAAAATGGAGACGACGAAAAATGCAAGGTGCAGGTCACAGAAGTGCCGTCGGCCGTTGCCCAGACGAAAATAATCCCCAAACTGCTGGAGAATTACAACAACTTAAACAGCACAGCAATTATTCTTGGCGACGAAAAACTTCTCGTCCCACTGATATACTCCCTGCCGAAAACATTAAAAATCAACGGAGAAGAAAAATCCCTAAAGTGCAACATTACAATGGGTTATCCGCTGAGTTACACGGCTTCGGCAAGTTTCGTGCAGATAATAATGAAACTGGCAATGCACAGGTCGGAGAACAAGTCGCAAGGCACAACCTATTTCAACCGCAAGGACATCTTCTCGGCAATAATGCACAGTTTCTCACGGACTTACATTTGGCAAGGACTCATATCAAAAATAAACAACACCATTGCGAAATGCAAAATCGACTACATCGACATTGAATCCATACGGGAAGAAATCAATTCCAACGAACTGCTCAAAGTCATCTTCGACACCGCAAAAATGGACGAATCGTTCCCAAAATATATAATATCGGTGTGCCAGTTCGTCTACGAGAACATTCTTTCCGACGAAAGCCACAGAACAGAATCGGACTTTATGCACAGGATTGTCACGCTCTACACATCGTTCCTCAACGCACTTGGCAACGACATTGCCTTCGAAAGGGACAACATGTACTACAAGTTGATGACCAGCATCATAAAGAAGAGCAATATGGCTTTCGACAGCAACACCGACGAACCTTTGCAAATACTCGGCTTTATGGAGACACGAAGCCTCGACTTCGACAACATAATAATGCTTTCTATGAACGAGGACACCTTCCCTAAATCGAGTTACAAGGACAGTATGATACCATACAATCTGCGCAAAGCGTTCTCGATGCCGTCAATTGAGTTCCAGAACAGCATTTTCGCCTACTATTTCTACAGATTGCTGCAACGGAGCAGGCACATACAGATGCTTTATTGTACCGAGGGAAAAATTTCGCACGCCGAACAGTCGAGGTTCATAACACAGATTGAATACGAGCGCAGGGATTTCGACGATACCGTCAACCAAAAATTCCACACCACAAGGAGTTACGAAATCCGTCCGTCGCAGACCCCGACGATTGAAATCGAAAAGACCGAACATATAAAGGAAATACAGGATCTGCTAGGATATAGCAAGGGAACTTCCACAACAGAGGACATACAAATCAAAAAGGGCGTATTCCCGAAACTTATAAACACATACCTGAAATGCCCGCTCAGTTTCTACTTTGAATACATTGAAGGACTTAAGGAAGAAGAAAACCTCGACGACGACACCAGCGCACTCGACTTCGGAAACCTCCTCCACGAATCATGTCACTTCCTATACCGGCCCTACATAGGAAAAAGTATCGAAAAGGAAGACTTTGCCACAATAAAATCCAACATCGAAAAGGCAATCAACTTTGCCGTAAGCAAGGTTTTCAACGTTAAGGAAACCGACAAGGCACAGTTTGATGAGGCAAAGTCGAACATAATGATAAAGCCTCTACGCAAATACGTGAACAAGATTGTTGCCACCGACGAGGAATACGCTCCGTTCCAGATTGTCGATTTGGAAAATGAAAAAATACATGACGGAAACAAAGACAGAAACTATACCATAAAATACACTATCAACGAGGAGACCAAAGAAACCGTACTGCTGAAAGGCATAATCGACCGTATCGACCTGAAAGAAAAAAAGTATAGAGTAATCGACTACAAAACATCCTCTATCAAAAACGACAAAAAGACTTACAATGAAAAATTCTGGCTTCCCGAAACGTTCAAAAACAAGGAAGCCGCACAGGTGCTCATCTATTCCGAAATAATGTCGCAACTGAAATCGAACCAGGAATACACTATTCAACCATATATAATAAGTGTAACGAACCTAAACGACGGCGCACTGAAAGCATATAAAAAAGGAAAAGAAAAGAAAGGCGGAAGCGCAACTCGGACAAAACAAGACATTGACGACTATAAAAAACAATCTATTCTTCTCAACGACAATGATGTAACACTCAGTGATGATGTAAACGAAAACCTCAAAGGCATTCTGAACGAACTGCTTGACCCTGAAAAAAAATTCACACAAACAAAAAATATTGACAACTGCGAACACTGCCCTTACAACAAGATATGCAATAGGAACAATTAATAATGGACAATGAACAATGGATAATGAACAATGGATAATGGACAATGAACAATGGATAATGAATAATGGATAATGAATAATGGATAATGAATAATGGATAATGAATAATGGGGTTTATTGTAAGAACGCAAAATTTTGCGTTCCAACAATAACCACAGAAACATAGAAACGGCTTTAGCCATAGAAACTTAGAAACGTGAAACACAGAAACGGCGTTAGCCACAGAAACTTAGAAACGTGAAACATAGAAACTAACTTAAAAATTATAATAGTATGAAAAAAATCATTACAATCGTAGCATTAGCACTATGCACATTAGCATTGAGCGCACAGCATGTAGCGCGTACAATGGATTTCGAAGGTACTTCGAGGAAATATATGGAGTACATTCCGACAAGTTCACCCGATGGTAGTATGCCTGTAGTATTCCTGCTTCACGGACTTGGTGACAACTGCAACAACTTCTCGCAGCTCGGATTCGAGGCCTTGGCTCCTAACTGGATAATAATCACGCCAGAAGCTACAGAAGCCAATCTAAACATTATGGGATACCCTATGAATGCAGGAACCGCCTGGGCAGCAGGTGTTGGCGGAGAAGACATTACCTACAATGGTTTTCCGATTGGCAACATAGAATTGAACGAAGGCGTAAACGACGAGGGATTCATCTTGGCAATCCTCGACTCACTTGAAAACAACTTCAATGTTGACACCGACAGCGTTTTCGTCACAGGTTTCTCAATGGGAGGATTTATGAGCAACAAGATGGGTGTTAAGCACGCCGACAGAATCAAGGCAATAGCATCGGTAAGCGGAACTCTAGGTCATTTCCAGCCATTTGAACCGACAGGTAATATCAACACAATGCACATACATGGCACATCAGACGAAACAATTTCATACGCCGATGCTAGTTTCAGCTATTCAATACTGACGATACAAGTCGGACTTGGAGCAGAAGCCCTCGTAGAAACTTGGCGCAACTACAACCAATGCAACACAGAACCAATCGTTTATAATTTCGAAGACACCAAAAATGACGGTCTTACTTTTGAGCAATACACCTACAAAAACGAAGAATCTGGTCACAAAACCGTGTTCATCAAGGTTAACAACGGTGTACACGACTGGTATGATGGTTCTAGCCACGACATCGACTACAACACCGAAATATACAAGTTCTTCATCGGTCAGGAAAATGGTACTACTGATATTGAAAGCAACGTTGCCGAAAACATCAGCATCTACCCCAACCCTGCAGCAAACGTTGTGAACGTTACAAGCGACAGTAATTCCGAAATTGCTATTTTCAATGCTACAGGCAAGGAAGTTAAGCGCATTAGCACAAACGAAAGCACAACTGCAGTTGACATTTCAGAGTTGCCTAACGGAATGTATTTCATTGTTGTTAACGGCAATGCAAAAAAGCTGACGATAGCAAGATAAAAACACAACAAAAAAAGGACAAATCCACCGACATATCGATGGATTTGTCTTTTTTTATTTACATTCCTATAGATTAAATCTAAAACGGCAAGAATCTTCCCGTCCTTTTGCAATACTCTTCATACTCTTCGCCAAAGTCTCTGCGAAGACGCTTTTCCTCGGTGCGTACCTGCACAAGCATAATGACGATAACGACGGCAAAGACCACCAGCGACTGCCATGTCCATAGCCACACGCATACACCAACATAATAAACAAAACTTCCTGTGAGCATAGGATTGCGACTAAGACGATAAGGACCAGTCGTCATTAGGTGCTGCGTGCGCGGAGCGACTTCATGTCCGAAGGCATCCAATGGATTTCCGTCACCCTTGCGCTTCATATACACTATCGACCAAACACTTAGCGATATGCCGACAACAGCAAGCACCACAGCCACAACAATACGCCACTCACAGGCAATACAAAGTTCAGGCATAAGCGACGCAAACCACATTATGGCTGGAACTAAAAGCACAAACATCAGTCCACCAAGCACATAACCTAATATTTCTCTTATCGTTTTCATGTCCGTCCGATTCTAAAACTTAGAATACACAATTGTAGCAAAAGTAGTCAAATTTATGGTCGCAACAAAAAATATTCAATTGGTTTCGTGCAAAATGAGTGAGTTTCAAATAAAATTCCTATCTTCGCAAGTTAATTTAAACATTCAAACAGATGAACGAAAACAAGAAAGCCATCCTTATGATACTCGACGGATGGGGAATCGGAAAGCACGACAAGGCCGATGTAATT
>CAJOEG010000091.1:0-5876 GCA_905233405.1 uncultured Bacteroidales bacterium
CAGCATTCATGGCGACATCAGACAAGTACAAACGTAAAATGCCGGGACGTATCATCGGTGTCAGCGTTGACAAGTTCGGACGCAAGGCTCTCCGTCTTGCCCTCCAGACCCGCGAACAGCACATCAAGCGCGAAGATGCTACATCGAACATCTGCACCGCTCAGGCTCTGCTCGCAATGATGGCTGGTTTCTACGTTGTATATCACGGACCAGAGGGAATGAGAAGAATTGCTAACAACATCTATTCTTCAGCAAAGTTCCTCGCTGCCGAAATCAAGAAGCTCGGCTACAAGATTGAACATACTAACATCTTCGATACAGTTATCGTTAGCGGTGCCGACAAGAAGGCTATAGAAAAGCTCGCTTTGCAGCGCAAGATTAACTTCCACTACATCGACGAAAAGACCGTTGGCTTCAGCACCGACGAACTTATTTCGGTTGCCGATGTAAACAACATCCTCGAAATCTTTGCTCTCGCAGCAGGCAAGAAGGCAAAGAAAGTTGAAGATGTTCCGATGGTAAATATGGATGCAAAGTTCGCAAGAACCGACAGCATTTTCAACCAGAAGGTATTCAACAGCTACCACAGCGAAACCGAAATGATGCGTTACATCAAGAAACTCGAACGTCGTGACATTTCGATGATTTCACTCGGTTCGTGCACAATGAAGCTCAATCCTGCAACTTCGATGTTGCCGCTCAGCTGGCCGGAATTTGCAAACATCCACCCGTTTGTTCCGAAGAACCAGGCTCTCGGTTACTACGAACTCATCGAAGACATTTCGAAGGACCTTTCGACAATCACTGGCTTTGCAGCAACAACCTTGCAGCCAAATTCGGGTGCAACTGGCGAACATACAGGCCTTATGATTATCCGTGCTTACCACCACTCAAGAAAGGAAGCTCACAGGAATGTCTGCATTATCCCGACATCGGCACACGGAACCAACCCCGCAAGTATGGCAATGGCAGGTTTCAAGCTTGTTCTCGTTAACTGCGACGAACACGGTAACATCGATGTTAAGGACTTGAAGGAAAAGGCAGTTGCCAACAAGGACAACCTTGCTGCAATGATGATTACCTATCCATCAACCCACGGCGTATTCGAGAACAAGATTCTCGACATCGTAAAGATTATCCACGACAACGGTGGTCTCGTATATATGGACGGTGCAAACATGAACGCACAGGTTGCTCTCACCAACCCCGGAACTATCGGAGCAGACGTTTGCCACCTCAACCTCCACAAGACCTTTGCTAGCCCTCACGGTGGTGGTGGTCCTGGCATCGGAACCGTTTCGGTATGCAAGAAGCTCGTTGACTTCCTCCCGACCCACAGCGTAATCAAGACCGGTGGCAAGAAGGGCATCCGCGCTATCACTTCGGCTCCGTTCGGCAGCGCAATGATTCTCCCGATTACCTACGCTTACATCAAGATGATGGGCGAACGCGGTCTTAGGGAAGCTACAAAAATTGCTATCCTCAACGCAAACTACATTGCAAGCGAACTGAAGGATACTTTCAATGTTCTCTACACTGGCGAAACTGGCCGTTGCGCACACGAAATGATTCTTGATGTTCAGAAGTTCCGCGCTGAATATGGCGTTGAAGCTGCCGACATCGCTCACCGTCTGATGGACTTCGGATTCCACGCTCCAACATTGTCGTTCCCGGTTCACGAAACCCTTATGGTTGAACCTACCGAGAGCGAAAGCAAGCAGGAACTCGACCGCTTCATCGAGACAATGAAGGTTATCAAGGCTGAATGCGAGGACATCAAGGCTGGCAAATATACCCGCGAGGACAATCCTCTTGTAAATGCACCTCACACCCAGTTTGAATGTACTGCAAGCGAGTGGAACCACTGCTATCCGCGTGAAAAGGCTGCCTTCCCGCTGCCATGGATCAAGGAAAACAAGTTCTGGCCTTACGTTGCAAAGATTGACAATGCATACGGCGACCGCAACCTCGACTGCAAGTGCAACCAGCTCGAAGAAGAATAAGATTGATTTATAAACGAAAAAGTCCGGCGAATTGTCGGACTTTTTTATTTTATTGCTTTTGATAATATAAAAAGAGCTTTATACAAAGCCTTGCAATATACACAAAAATATCTAAAATAATGATTTTACAAATAGGTACCCCGGGCCGGGGTCGAACCGGCACGATCGCAATGATCACTGGATTTTAAGTCCAGCGCGTCTACCTATTCCGCCACCAGGGCACTGATTTTCTTACTTCAAAAGAGCGTAAAAAAAAAGAGCGAGAAACGAGACTCGAACTCGCGACCCCGACCTTGGCAAGGTCGTGCTCTACCAACTGAGCTATTCTCGCTAAAAGCGTTGCAAAGGTAAGACAAATTTCCAATTACTTCCAAATATTTTTTTCACTTTTTTATTTTTATTCATTTTTGCATTGATTTTCAGAACATTACAACAATACAACTAGAGTTCAAAACAACGATTTAGACTATTTTTTAATCCAAGAAAGCCAGTCTACCTGCATTCAAAACAGCATATTATTATTTGAAGAATGAAAAAATGAATGCTGACACTACTGCAAAGTATGTCTTTGCGGAATCGGAATAATCAATTAGCTTTGTAGCTACAAAAATTACAAAAAATGAAAACCATAGTTTCTACTATATTGCTCCTAATGCTTTTCTGCTTCGCATCGGCACAGGTTGACACAAAATTCACGACTTCCAACTTCCCAGGAAGGGCAAATGACGTAAATACGGCGAAATCGAACATCAAGGCTGGTGATGAATTTTTCTATGCAGGAGACTTCACCAACGCACTAAAATATTACATGCCTGCTCAGAAATTCAATCCAAACAATTCCGATCTGAACTACAAAATTGGCTACTGTCATTTCAACTCAATACAAAAGTCGCAGTGCCTTGAATACTTTGAACGCGCATATAAACTAAACAAAACCATCGACAAGCGAATCCTTTTCTACCTCGGATGTGGCTACCACTGGAACTACAAATTTGCAGATGCAAAAAAGTGCTACTCCGACTATCTGAAAACACTGAAAGACAAGAATGAACAAGCCGAGATTCGCCGATTTATACAACAATGCAACAACGGAATCGAAATCATGAAGGACACTGTAGATGTGGAAATCATTAACCTTGGCGAAAACATCAATACCGAATACCGCGAATATGGTCCACTAGTAACTTCCGACGGATCAAAGCTATATTTTACTTCGCGCAGAAAAGGCACTACAGGAAACCAGATTGCTGACGATGGAATGTACTACGAGGACATATACGAAAGTTCGCACTCTTTAGCTGGCTGGACAAAAGCTCATAACATAGGTTCTCCGCTTAACACCAAAATGCACGATGCGATTGTTGGCCTTTCGCCAGATGGACAGACAATGTACGTATATATTGATGACAATGGTGGCGACATTTATGTTTCAACGCTAAAAGGAAGCAAGTGGCAAAAGCCAAAAAACATCTCGGAGAACATCAACCGTGAATCGCACGAATCGCGAGCCTGCCTTTCGTCGGACAACAGAACTTTGTACTTCATTTCGGGCAACAACAGCAAGTCGATTGGCGGACGCGACATATTCTACTCCACACGTGACAGAAGTGGCAACTGGTCGAAACCAATTAATATAGGTAAACCCATAAATTCCGAGTACGACGAATGCGACGTCTTCATTCATCCAGATGGCAGAACATTGTATTTTAGTTCAAATGGACACAACACCATGGGAGGCTACGACATCTTCAAGTCTGTAAAGGACGACAGCGGAAACTGGTCGGAACCAGAAAATCTCGGTTATCCAATCAACACGCCACTCGATGATGTATTCTTCTCGATAACCGCCAGCGGAAAAAACGCCTATTACACATCAGTTCGCCCTGATGGCTACGGCTTGCACGACATCTACGAACTGAAATTCCCAACTAAAAATAACAAGCAAAATGCACCGAAAGTTCTCGTAACCCTCGTCAAAGGTACAATTACCGATGCCGACAACGGCACTCCTCTCGAAGCAAACATCGAAATCACTGACAACAGCAAAAACGAGGTAATATCAACATTCAAGTCGAATAGTTCGTCGGGAGCGTACATCGTGAACTTGCCATCGGGAAAAAACTACGGACTTAGTGTAAGCAAGGACGGCTACCTTTTCCACAGCGAAAACTTCAACCTTGCCGACACCGCCGACTTTCAAGAATTGGTAATCGACGTGCAACTGAAAAAAATCCAAGTCGGCACAACCATAATCCTGAAAAACATATTCTTCGACTACAACAAATCGTCGCTTCAGCCCGAATCGTATGCCGAACTCGACCGCGTTGCCGAAATCCTAAAAAAGCAACCCAACCTAAAAATTGAAATTTCTGGTCATACCGACAACCAAGGCAGCCTAAAGTACAACACTGACCTATCGGAATCGCGTGCGAAAACTGTTGTCGATTACCTCATCGGCAAGGGCATTGCAGAAAATCGTCTGACCTACAAGGGTTACGCATACGAAAAGCCTATCGCCACCAACGACACTGAAGAAGGCCGTAGCGCAAACCGCAGGGTTGAATTCAAAATATTGGAGACGAAATAGATTTGACTAATACTTCATCCTGTATGCGCCAGACAAATAGAAATGCCCCTGTACACCAACAACCTGATAGTATTTGTTGAAGCTTCCAAATAAAGAAACACCTATTCCAAGATCGTATAAAAACTTGAAAGTAGTCTGCACTTCCACATGTCCACCGATGGTATTCTTTACTATCGAACCTGTTGGATAATCGGGATTTGGTATCCAAGCTATCGCCCACGCAGGACCTATGAAAAAGCCAAAATGATACCATCTGCCTTCGAAACGAAGTCCAGCTCCAGCATGTATGTCGTTTAACTGATGCATTGCACGGATTCCCCTCAAATTGGGGTTGTACCAGCTTTCAAAGAAGAAATTTTCACCTGAAAAATGCCAGCCAACATTGAAATACACAGCCTTGTAACGGAAATGGTATGCAAGTGCCATCGTTCTGTTAAGACCTATTTCTCCGTATGACGGCTCGTAGTTGATTTTGTAGCTCACCCCCATACCGAATGTCAACCAGTTGCTACCCTGCTTGTATATCTTGTCGCCATACTGCACTTCACCAAACATCTTGTCGTACTTCGACTTTTCCTTGGTTGCACGAGGCTTAGTATTGTCGGTCTGTGCGACAAGCGACAAAGTGCATATTGCAAGTAATATGATGAGCAGCAGTCGTTTATTCATTTGGCAAAAATCCTTGTTTTTTCAGTACATCAAGCAGGCATTTCGATGCCTGTTCGTTGCCTTCCTTTGTGTATCTTACTTCTGCAAAAACTTGAGCAAGCGTCTGTTTATTATTCTCGGCAATGAATTTTTTGTTCGATTCAAGGCTTTCAGTCTCGGCATAAATCCTATCGATGTCAGCCTTGTCAAAATTATGATAAGTCTCACGATGAACTATCGCCTCGAGCGGAAGCCGTTCGGTAAGTGGCAGTTGCTGTTTCGGGTAACCCATTGTTACTGTTGCAACAGGAACAACGCCTTTCGGAAGTTTCAGAATCTCAATAATCTTGTCGGCATTGTAGATTACCGTACCTAAATAGCAAATTCCCAATCCGTTGCTTTCGGCTTCGAGGCAGGCATTCTGCGCTGCAATTATTGCATCGGTGGCTGCTGTCATAAAGGTCAGGAAATTGTCGAATCCAGCCTTGGCATTCCTGTTCTCACACCAGATTTTAAAGCGGTTGATGTCGGCGCAGAATGTAAGCACAGCCTTTGCGTTGGTTATTGCAGGCTGGCAGAAGTGCGTTGGTGCCAACTTAGCTATCATTTCCTTGTCGGTGTTGACAATAATGCTGTAA
>CAJOEG010000091.1:5898-12356 GCA_905233405.1 uncultured Bacteroidales bacterium
TGCATGTTACCAGTATTCGATGCCCTTGATGCGGCTTCGAGAACCTTGTTCAGAACGCTTTCGGGAATTTCCTTGTCGGCATATTCCCTTACCGATACGTGGTCGAAAATTTCCTTTACCATAATTATTTCAACTTTTCTGCTATTACCTTATTAAGTATTTCTGTCATGTTTTTGCCCATAGTGCGAATCTGCTTAGGCACAATGCTTTCAGCGCTCATGCCCGGAATTGAGTTCACCTCTATGAAATATGGAGTTCCTTCCTTTATAATAAAGTCGATGCGCACGATTCCACTACAACCGATAATGTCGTAGATACGAGAAACTGCTTCCTGCACCTTGCGTGTTTCGTCATCGCTAATGCGGGCAGGTGTGATTTCATTTGTAACGCCGGGAGTATATTTTGCTTCGGTGTCGAAATAGTCGTTCTTGGTGGAGATTTCCGTTACGGGGAAAACCTGCTCGTAGTCGGCAGTCTTGAGCACACCGCACGAAACTTCTACGCCCTTGATGAATTCCTCAACTATGATGGTAGTATCCTCGGTACGTGCCAGATTAATTGCATCAATGAACTTATCTTTTTCGTAAACCTTTGTAACGCCGAAACTTGAACCAGCAGTTGCTGGCTTTACAAAACAAGGCAAACCAACCTTTTCAATGATTTCGTCAACATCGAATGGATTTTCGCCACGGATTATTGCCATCTTTGCCATTGCAATGCCCTCATCGGCAAGCATTTTCTTAGCGGCAATCTTATTGAATGTTATCATTGACGAGAAAACATCGCAAGCAGAATATGGTATTCCAAGCATATCGAGCCAAGCCTGCACCTTTCCGTCCTCGCCAGGTGAACCGTGGAGAGCAAGGTAAGCATAGTCGAATTTTGTCGGTTTGCCTTCGATTTCGGCGGCAAACTTATTAAGGTCAACGCTGTATTCCTTTCCGTTGAAAATGCAGAAGAAACCGTCTTTTCTTACATCTACGAGGTAGGCGTTGTAAAGATTCCTGTCGATGTTTTCAAGAATCTGGTTTCCCGAATTGAGGCTTATCTGACGTTCAGAAGTGTAGCCTCCTGCCAATACTGCAATGTTTTTCATTTTATTTTTTCCTTATCTTTAGTTTTTGTCCAACTCTTAATTTTGATGGGTCGATACCATTTAACCTTATTATATCGTCAGCAGAAACTCCGTTGTACTTGGCTGCGATTTTTGCAGGCGTATCTCCTTGCTGCACAGTATAATATTCGTATGCAGGGTCGAGTTTCTGCGGAGTAGTGCTACCCGAATTTGTTGTTGTCGGTGTCGTAGCCTTTGGCGCACCCTTAGTATATATTTTCAGTTTCTGACCTATCTGCAGCCTGTCGCTATAAAGTCCGTTCCAACTCTTGATGTTAGCGACGGTTACCCCGTACCTCTTTGCAATGCTTCCAAGCACATCACCCGACCTTACAGTGTATATTGTGGCATTTGTTCCCGCTGGCTGTCCCGACGGGACTCCATACTTGCTGTCGGAAATGGCCTGAGTGATTTTCTGCTTGCTAAACATTACCGAGTCCTGGAAATTGTAAATTGAATCTTCAAGTTCCATGAATTTGCTTATGTACTTGCGTTGCATTTTCAGTGGATAATTCTTGTTGATAGCAGGAACAATGTCAAGCTTGTACTGCGGATTGAGTTCGCGTGATTCCTCTACAGGGATACCCAATACAGAATCCAACTGAGCAAAATGCAACTGCTTCTTGACCATTACGGTATCAACATCCTCGAAGAAGTCAATCTTTTCGGGCTTGAAATTGTGCAAGTCATGGTACTCGAACATATACATCATAGCGATGAAACCAGGCACATAGTTGCGTGTTTCTTCGGGCAGGTAAGGGTAAATTTCCCAGTAGGTCGATTTGCCCGAACGTTTCATTGCTCCGTTTATCCTACCCGGTCCAGCATTGTAGGCAGCAAGCGCCAAAGTCCAGTCGTTGTAGGTATTGTGAAGCATTTTAAGGTATTTACAAGCGGCATCTGTGGATTTTTCTGGGTCCATACGCTCATCGACGAAAGATGTGATTTCCAGCCCCATGTTAAGACCAGTCTTGTACATAAACTGCCACAAGCCCACTGCACCAGCAGGCGACTTTGCACGTGGATTCAGTGCCGATTCAATCACGGCAAGGTATTTCAGTTCCAATGGAATGCCGTAGGCATCAAGTTTTTCCTCGAACATTGAGAAATATTGATGCGAAAGACCCAGTAACTTTGGAGCTAGCCGATGTCCACGTTTTACATATTTGTCAAGATATTTCTGCACGTTTGCATTGTAAACCACATTTATCGGAGTTGTAATTTTCTCAACGCGTTCCTTGAAAACAGAATCGGGCAGGTCGGTATCGAAATATTTTTTGTCGTTATCATCCAAGTAGCAGATAGTATCGCGACCAGTATAATAATACCACTGTTTCAGGAACACTTCGAGACTGTCAACCATATCGTAGGTGTTTCTGACCTGGACGGTAGAATCTTTGTCCTGCGCCCATGCCATGCAAACGATTGTCAATGTTATAATAAGCAATGTTATCTTTTTCATGGGCTAAAAGTTTAGTGTGCAACCGACACCCAAAATCGGTGTTCGGGTATAGGTTTGGTTAAACGTTTGCGGATAGAATGCCGCCGACAAGTTATCACCGACGTCAAAGTAGAAAAGATGTGCATCTACGTTTGCGTCAACAATTTGCAAGGCATACAACAGAACAGTCCCTGCAATGAAATAGTCGCGTATTTTACGGTTTCTGTCCATATTGTTGATGATGGCTTCGTTCGATAAAATTCCGTAGAACTCATCGTGTTCGCCATTGTCACGCTGCATGTATGCCTTCTTGAACCTACTGAATTGCTTCTGATTACTTATGGCAAAGTACATACATGTTCCCATCGTGGCATAAACTATTGGCATTTTCCAATATTTGCGATTATATGCCTGTCCTGCGCCCGGAACTATCGCCAGAAGAGTGGCTGTTTTGGGCGAATGAACCTTCTCCTGTTCCTTGACTTTTTCCTTACTTACCGTATCAATCTGGGCATTTGCAACAAAAACAAGGAGAATCATTACAATTACAAGCAATATTTTCCTCGCAAAATTCAAATCCTATGAGTTTAGTTTGTCGAAAATTGCGATTATCCTTTCAAATTCGTTGTCGTTTTTGAACGGAATGACAATCTTGCCTTTGCCTTTCTGATTACGCTTGAGCTCCACATCGGTAGCAAAACAACTGGAAAGGCTTTTCTGCAGAAGTGCATAGTCCTCGTTGGTGGCAAGCACTTTCTTCTTCTCCTTCTTTTCGCTCTTTCCGCCGTTGTATTCTTTGATAACTTCCTCGACCTTGCGAACAGTAAAGTCGTATTTCAGAATCTGGTCGTAAATCATGAGCATTGTTTCCTCGTCCTTTGCGCCTAGCAGAGCGCGTGCGTGTCCCATCGAGATTTTCTCGTCACGGATGCCGGTCTGGATTTTAGGTGGAAGGTTGAGCAGACGCAGGAAGTTTGCTATTGCCGAACGCGACTTTCCAATGCGTGTGCTGAGCTGTTCCTGTGTCATGTGGCATTCGTCGATAAGTTGCTGGTAAGTCTGGGCAACTTCTATGGCGTTGAGGTCCTCACGCTGGATGTTCTCAACGAGAGCCATTTCCAACATCGACTGGTCGGTGACATCGGTTCTGATGTATGCCGGAATCTTTTTCAGTCCAGCCATCTTTGATGCACGCAGACGGCGTTCGCCCGAAATGAGCTGATACTTGCCGTTGCCCATATCCTTTACCGAAATTGCCTGGATGACACCGAGTTCCTTTATCGAATCGGCTAATTCCTGCAAAGCGGTTTCGTCAAAGTCCTTGCGCGGCTGAAATGGGTTGACTTCGATTGAGTCTATTGCGATTTCGTTCTGATGAGTTGCCTTGTTTCTTAATGGAGTTTCGCCAGTGTTTATAAGCACATCAAGGCCACGTCCGAGACCGCTTTTCTTATTTTTTTTGTTATCCTTCTTGTCTGCCATATTACTTAGTCATATTGTTACGTTGCAGAAGTTCCTTTGCCAAGTTCATGTAGTTTATTGCGCCAGTGGAGCTAATGTCGTACTCCACAATCGACTGTCCGTAGCTTGGAGCTTCGCTGAGTTTTACATTCCTGTGTATTATCGTATTGAAAACCATATCGTCGAAATGATGCCTTACTTCGTCGAGCACCTGTTCCGAAATCTTAACGCGCTTGTCGTACATTGTCATTACAAAGCCTTCGATGTCAAGGTCTGGATTCAAGTTGTTTTGTACCAGCCTGATACTATTGAGCAGTTTGCCAAGACCTTCGAGAGCAAAGTATTCGCACTGAACAGGAATAAGCACCGAATCGGAAGCGGTAAGTGCGTTTATAACTATAATGCCAAGCGACGGCGAACAGTCGATAAGGACGAAATCGTAGTTGTCGCGTACCTTTTCGAGAATATTCTTTAGGATGTACTCGCGGTTTGGCATTTCGAGCATTTCAATTTCTGCGCCAACAAGATCGATGTTTGTAGGCAAAACCGAAAGACCTGGAAGTTCTTCGGATGTAAGTATGACCTTTTCGGGGTTCTCTCCGTTAACAAGGCAGTCGTAAAGTCCTGTGCGAATGTTCTTTACATCGAAACCAAGTCCCGAAGTGGCGTTTGCCTGCGGGTCGGCGTCAACGAGCAACACCTTGTACTCAAGAGCGACGAGGCTTGCTGCGAGGTTTATGGCTGTGGTGGTCTTCCCTACTCCACCTTTCTGATTGGCTAGTGTTATTATCTTACCCATTTTGTCTCGTTATATAATGAAAGGTCAAAAGTAATACTTATTGATGGAATAACCGTATTTTTCACGGCTTGATTTTCCAAGTTGTTCATAACTTTTTTGTATGTCACTAATAATCAGCACCGATATTTTTCGGGCTGTGAATGGCTTTTTGCCTGTTCAAAGTTTGGTTTCGCTTTCGGGCGAATGTGGATTTTCGGTCGTCGCGGTTATTTCGGTGCTGTCCTTTGCCGGTTTGTTTTTGTCGCCAGTGTTGAGAAAAGCGAAGAATACCGCTAATATTATAAAGCCGAATGCCACAAGATGGTTCCATTTTATAGGTTCTCCCTTGAAAACCAATGCGACAATAGCTGTGAAAACCGTTAGCGAAATGGCTTCCTGAATGATTTTTAGCTGCATAAGCGAGAAAGGTCCACCATTGATTTGTGAACCTAGGCGGTTGGCGGGAATCATTGCGCAGTATTCGAAGAAAGCAAGCCCCCACGAACATAATATTATCAGTATCAGCGGCCACGAGGTGGAAATGTCCATCTGCTGCAGTTTCAGGTTGCCGTACCACGCGAATGTCATAAATATGTTGGATACTAGCAATAGTAATATCGTAAATATTCCGGCTGTTGTCATATTTCGTTTCCTTTGTGTCATCGTTAAAATGAAAAATCGTGCAAAGATAATTCAAATTGATTTACGATTTACGATTTCGGATTTGGGATTTGCGATTTTGGATTTACGATTTTTATTTTCAGTGCATCAATATTTTGACTACTTTTGCACCATTATTAATAATGATAATGATATGAGAAAATTAGTGTTTATGCTTATCGCGGTGCTTTGCCTTTCGATGACAGCTATGGCCGACCAGTTGGAGTACATTTCTGAACAGGATGCACAAAATGCAGTGAAACTTCTCAAGAAGCAGAAATATGTCCTTTTGTATTGCGGTTGCTGTGCCGATGGTTATGATGCCAAGCAATACGTGAAGATTAAATCGGTTTCGTACCGCTACACCAACTTCATGGATTACTACGAGGTTGTGGTAGAAGGTGTTGATGCCAACGGAAACCAGGTTTCGGAAACTATCGACCTTGCATATTCCCACATCAAAAAAGGGAAAAACGCACAATGTATTGGGCTTGCCCTCAATTTGGAATGCGACCCCTGCGTTGAGAATTTGAAATGGGAATGCCCGAAATTCTAAAATGTTGATAATTTTAATACCCTGTGGTGCCGCGGCGAGCCACGGCTCAACAGGGTATTTTTATCATTTCAAAAATTTATTCCAAATAACCTTTAAAAATCGTAACTTTGCGAACTTTTTAAAATATGTAAATATTTCAATATGGAATTATCAGCCAAATACGAACCGCAAGAGATTGAAAAGAAATGGTACGACTACTGGACTGAACATAAGTTCTTCCACTCGGAACCAGATGGACGCGAACCTTACGTTGTTGTGATTCCGCCGCCAAATGTTACTGGAATTTTGCACATGGGTCACATGCTCAACAATACAATTCAGGATATTCTTGTCCGTCGTGCCCGCATGTCGGGAAAGAATGCAATCTGGGTGCCTGGTACCGACCACGCTTCGATTGCTACCGAAGCAAAGGTTGTCAATAAACTTGCTCAGCAAGGCATAAAGAAAA
>CAJOEG010000092.1:0-10832 GCA_905233405.1 uncultured Bacteroidales bacterium
TATTTTTCCTCTAAAGAAAAATTATAATATATTGACTATCAACGCCAAATTTTCTTTATTATACTGGCATAAAAATCAATAATTTTTATGTAAGTTTGTAAAAAAAGACTAATATATGGTTCTTGAATAAATTTGAATTTCTGTAATATTTATACATTATGCAATTTATGGTTGATTAGTGTTGTGTTTCTTGCAAAAAATGTTACTTTTTTGCTTGTCGAAACCGAAAAAGACTCTATATTTGCAACAGATTTAGCTTTTATAAGCAAATAACATTTTCAAGTTCAGCATTAATAAACACGAAGAGAAGCCAATCGGCTTCTCTTCGTGTTATTATGGATATGTTCAGCAATTATTTCTTCATTGCTTCCTCTACCGAAACAGCTACTGCTACGGTTGCACCAACCATAGGATTGTTGCCCATTCCGAGGAATCCCATCATCTCGACGTGTGCTGGAACCGACGATGACCCTGCAAACTGAGCATCAGAATGCATACGGCCCATTGTGTCGGTCATACCGTATGATGCAGGACCAGCAGCCATATTGTCGGGGTGCAAAGTACGGCCTGTTCCACCGCCCGATGCCACCGAGAAATACTTCTTGCCTGCAAGGATACGTTCCTTCTTGTATGTGCCTGCAACAGGGTGCTGGAAACGTGTAGGATTGGTCGAGTTGCCAGTGATTGACACGTCGACGTCTTCCTTCCACATTATAGCAACGCCTTCGCGTACATCGTCGGCACCATAGCAGTTGACCTTTGCGCGTGGTCCGTTTGAGTAAGCCTTACGACGTACTTCCTTCAGTTCGCCAGTGTAGTAGTCGAACTCGGTCTGCACGTATGTGAAACCGTTGATGCGTGAAATTATCATTGCAGCGTCTTTGCCAAGTCCGTTTAGGATTACGCGGAGAGGATTCTTGCGAACCTTGTTTGCCATTTCGGCAATTTTAATAGCACCTTCGGCGGCTGCAAACGACTCGTGTCCTGCCAGGAAAGCAAAACATTGTGTTTCTTCGCTCAACAGACGGGCTGCCAAGTTGCCGTGTCCGCGACCTACCTTGCGGTCGTCGGCTACAGAACCTTTTATGCAGAATGCCTGCAGGCCTTCTCCGATTGCCTCAGCGGCTTCAGCGGCTGTCTTGCAACCTTTCTTGATTGCTATTGCTGCACCAACAACGTAAGCCCACTTTGCGTTCTCGAAGCAGATGTTCTGTGTCTGTTCGCATTCGAGGTATGGGTCGATTCCGTACTGGTCGCATATCTTGTTTGCTTCTTCTATCGAAGCTATGCCGTATGAGTTGAGAACTTTGGTAATGTTCTCCATACGACGTTCTTGACTTTCAAATTTTACTTCTCTTATCATAATCTTTTATTTTTTCCGCCCGCTGAGCTTCGCCTACTGAGTTTGTCGAAGTATCGAAGCGATTAAACCTTTTTATTTGAGCCGACCCTTCGACAGGCTCAGGGTGCGGCTTATTTCGGCTCTGCTCAGGGAGCGATTAATTTTTATTCGATTCTAGGATCAATGAATTTCACTGCGCCCTGTTCCTTTGTGAAGCGTCCATAGCTTGCAGTTGCCTTCTTAAGTGCTTCGTTGGCATCTGTACCTTTCTTTATGAGGTCCATCATAACGCCGAGGCGTACAAATTCGTAACCGCAAACTTCATCGTCTTCGTCGAGAGCGATTTTTGTCACATAGCCTTCTGCCATTTCAAGATAGCGAACACCTTTTTCCTTGGTTGCAAACATCGTTGCTATCTGCGAGCGCAATCCTTTGCCAAGGTCTTCGAGACCAGCACCTATAACAAGTCCGCCTTCTGAGAATGCCGACTGTGTGCGTCCATAGACAATCTGCAGGAAAAGTTCACGCATTGCCGTGTTGATGGCGTCGCAAACAAGGTCGGTGTTGAGGGCTTCGAGCAAAGTCTTTCCGACGAGAATTTCACTTGCCATTGCTGCCGAATGCGTCATACCCGAGCAACCGATAGTTTCTACCAATGCTTCTTCAATAATACCCTCCTTTACGTTGAGTGTCAGTTTGCAGGCTCCCTGCTGTGGTGCGCACCATCCGATGCCGTGTGTAAGACCGGAAATGTCTTTTACTTCCTTTACCTTTACCCATTTGCCTTCCTCGGGGATAGGAGCAGGACCGTGGTTCGGACCTTTTTTCACGCAACACATCTTTTGTACTTCGTGTGAATAAATCATAAGTTGTAATGTTTTAATTATTAGCTATTTGTAGTGTGTTATACAATAATAAAACTGTAACTGCGTTACATTTGCAAATGTATGTAAAATTTTGTTAAAATATGTTCTACAGCAAGGTTTTAAGAAGGTTATTTTTTAACACCAGAATGTTAATGGATATACGATGTACATAGGTTTAACATCCGATGTTTCATAAGTTTAGGAATCTTGCTTTTTGACATTACCATTAAAAAATTATATTTGCTTTCTTAAAAATAGAATTATTATGTTAGTTTTTGTAAGGAAAATTTTGCTGTGTGCGTTGTGCCTTGTATGCCTTGCTTCGTCTTCGCTATGGGCGACAAGAGTGTTCGGCACGGCGAAGGAATATGCAGACAGTGAAATTGTATTCTACCGCTATCAGGAAAGGATTACATATATGAAGGAGGAGGTTTTCCGCCTGAAAGTGGACGATGATGGAAAATTCGAAGCCAGTTTTGGAATCGAGCAGATTACATATTTGTTTGCCGAATTTGGTGTGTATTATGTCTATTTCTATGCCGAACCCAATGGCAATTACGAACTTATGCTTCCCGAATACGAGGAAAGGACGGAAGGTGACCTTCTGAACCCTTACTTTGTGCCTACAGAAATGCAACTGGGTATCAAGAATATGAAGAATACCGACCTCAACTATCTCATAATGGACTTCGACTACTACTTCAATCGTTATGTTGATTTAAGGCAGGAGGACTTGTATGTCAGTGGGTTAAAGACCGATGTGGACACTTTTATAAACAACATAAACGACAGATACAAAAAATACGAAAATCCATATTTCCAGCAGTATCGTCGCTATCGTATTGCAGCACTCAAGAATATGGTGACAAAGCAAGATTATGAGTCGGCATTGGTGTATTCGTATTATTCCAACAAGGAAGTCCTCTACGACAATCCTGCATATATGGATTTGTTTAATTCATTATACCACAATTATTTCGACAACTATCTGGTCACAGCAGGCGGTGCAGACCTTTACCGGGTCATAACATACGGACATAGCATATCGTTGTTGCACCGACTTATAGGTTCCAATCCCAAGCATAAGAACAAGCAGTTCCGCGAACTTGTTATGCTCAAAGGACTTAACGATGCTTTTGCCAACGACAATCTTCAGTGGCTGCCTTTGTTGCTAACGCTCGACTCGCTTTATATTACAACCGAATACCCAATTCATCAGCAGATTGCACAGAATATTGCCGACAATTCGCTGACAATGGCGAAGGGAACGGTAGCCTTGCCGTTTGAGTTGCCCGATTCTATGGGAAACAAGATGTCGCTTGCCGATTTTCGTGGAAAATACTTGTACTTGCAATTTGCAAACACGCAATCTTATTCCTCTGCCGCTGAATTTGATGTTCTGAAAAGGGTATATAGCCGATACAAAGGGTTGTGCCTGTTTGTCACAATACTTACCGACACCGACAAGGAAAAAGCAAAGAAATTCATTTCCGACAAGTCGTTAGGTTGGACGTTCCTGTTTGCCGAAACAAACGACAAGGTTCTGACCGACTATAAGGTAAAGGCGTTCCCGACATATTACCTTATTGACCCATACGGAATGCTTGTTATGTCGCCTGCACCATCGCCAGCCGAAAATTTCGAGAAATATCTTTTCAAGATAATTGAAAACCAGAAAAAGAAGAAATAGGGTGGGGGGGGTGAACTTTGAACCCCTTGAACTTTGAACCATTAAACTTTAAACGTCTTCAGCCCCTAGAAATACGCTCTCACTTCCACGCTTGCCGTATGTATCACTGGCGAAGCCTCGCTCTTACGACCGTTGTACGACAGGTTGATTTGCAATCCGTTGGCTAACTGACGCTGGAAATTGATGCCCCAAGTGAAATTCATGCCCGGTTGCAATCCTTGTAGCATTTCGTAGTCGATGGCGGAATTGCCGCTGCTGGCATACTTATAATATATAAAGTTGAAATTTGCATTGAGCGAACCTTTTTTTACCGAATTTAGACGATACTCAAGGCCTACATTGTTGCTGGTAAGTTTTTCGGTGCCAGCCGTATTATCCTTCTGTTCGAAATTGTAGGTAAGCGAAATGCGGTTGTTTATGTTGGGCTGCACATTGAACTGGAAATCGTCTTTGATGCTGGCGATTTTGTAGTCCTTGGCGGTGAAAAACTGCGATTCGTAACCTTTTTTGCCGAAAATGGTCGAGTTTTGCATTCCCACCTTTGGCGAAATGTTGTACCTGATAAGTACTGTCTCGAAACCAGTGGTAAGCAGACTCTTGCTTTTCACCGACTGCACAATGTAGTCGATGCCGAACTTTGGTTTTCCTCGGTTGAACGACAAGCTGTTGCGGATGGTCGAGTTCATCGAGACAAGCTCGTCGAGACTGATGTTCTGCGCAAACGGATTTGCAAATTCGGCAATCTTGTCCGAGGTGTTTTTCTGCGAAATGCTATATGCAAACTGGTCTGAGAAGCGGCTTAAGAACTTGAGGAAACCTTTCTTCGACTTCCAGCGCACGGCAGGATTTATGTTGAGGCTCTGGTTGAACTTGTTGGCATACACCTTTATATATTCCGTCGATGGCATTTGAACACGGATGAAGTTGGCCTGGTCGGCAAAGAATGCGACCTCGAACTCGTCAAGTTCCTGCACGCCGTTGCCGTTATAGTCTGTCCACGTGTAAACGCCTTGCCCGGGAGCAACTTCAATGTAGGTGTATTCAATTTTGTTTTCCAGTCCCGAACCTATTTCGTACAAAGTCGATGAAGTTATTGCTCCCTTCCACAGTTTGAAATTATATTCGAGCTTACCAGTGAGGTTATCTTCGGGTTCGGCACTATATAGCAGAGTGTCACGTACTTGCAACAGGCGGTAGTTAATGGTCGCTTTCAGACGGTGGTTGTTCTTTCCGCCAACTTCCGACGACAACGAAAAGTCGTGTGCGCGGGTGGCATCCTTCAGGATGTCGAGGCTCTGCTTGCGGTCGTTGCGGAACTTGTACGACAGCGTAAACTTCTGCCGTGCCGAGTCGGATGTGCCTGCAAATCCTTCGTACTGGCTGTACGAATAGCTGTTTGCCAGTAATGAGCCCTCGGCGTTGTGCCAAACATTGCGCTCGCCTTCTTCGCGTGCACCGACCATTATCTTGCCGAAAGTCTTGGAAATGTCGAGCTTATGGCGCAAAAACTGGGTTTTGTTGAGCGAGTCGGCACTTGCAAGCAACGAGGCATTTCCCGAAATTCGCCATGTGCCAAGCCTATAATCGGACGAAAAATCGTTTTTCCAACCCGAATATTCCACGCCACGGTTTATGTACGAGGTTGTGTAGAGAGAATTCCCGTGCTTTCGGTTGGCATACCGGATATGTCCGCCAGCAACATTCTCGCAGTGCGAATCGGCATAGTAAGAGCCTATGTTCCAGTCCCTTGTGAATTCGGTTTCGCGGAAATATTCTACGGCTTCGAAGTTGCGGTTCAGAAATTCGTAGTTGACATCGAAACTGAGGCTATTCTTTTCTGTTTTCACAAGGTACTGCTCGGCAGTTGTCTTTACCGCCACACCGAAGTTGTCGCCACGGTCGAGTTTCGAGAAGGTGTTACGGTCGTTGTTCGACAATGCCACTTCGACCGATGCGCTTGTCTTTTCGCCGAACTTCGACTTTGCCCCGAATGTAGCCATCTGCTTTTTTTGCGGTGCAACTATCTTGGTATAAGGAATATAGTTTCCCTGAGGCACTCCGTTTACTGGTGCAACCCACTCGTACACCCTGCCGTTTGCCGACGATACTCCGCGCACATAGTCGCCCTTGTTTTCGCCCACAAGCGAGAACGAAACCCTGTAAAAAGCATCCTGTTCGTTGGTGCTATAGACAAAAACCGAATCGTAGCGCACCCCATCGACAATGGTATCGACAACCTTGTATCGCACCTCGTCGATATTGAAGCCGAGGCTGTCGTAACCTGGGATAATGGCTTGGTCGAGGTTGTCGCCGATGCCGGCCATCAGTCGCTTGTCGGAATCGCGGAGGTCCATGTTGATAGGCTGGTTCTTGCTGTCGCCTTCGTGGTAGAGGTTGAGCCAGACCTCGGTGTTGTCGATTTTCAGAGTATTTGACGAGGTGACGAGGAAGCGCGTATAGTTCTGGTCGGTGTACTCGAATTCAACAATTATGCGCTTGTCCTTGTTGATGGGCTGGTGGGCAGTAAAAGTTATCTCACCGAGGTTGTAGTCGATGACATAGTCACGGTCGCTTCCGCGCGACATCAGGATTCCGTCGATGTAAACCTTTTCGGTACCAGCAAGTACCACCACATACGCTTCGTTATTGGCACCAGTAAGTCGGTACGGACCTTGGTTGCCCTCCACGCCCGAAATCTGCATCTTGTGGTACTTGCCCTTCGCGACAGCCGCACCTATCGAAGCGTTCAATTCGCCAGCATTGTGCTTTGCCGTCTCGAAAGTCTTTTTGCCCGAGAGGTGTATTCCCTGCGACTTCTTGTAGTAGTTGAGGAAATATCCCTGCGGTTTCTTCTGCTCGAAATCGCCTGCAACAAGCGCAAACTTGGAGTTGTAAATCTTGATGAAAACCTTGTCGAATTCCTGCAGGTTCTGCGAGTTGCCGTCGGGCTGTATAGGGATGTTGTTGTCGCTTATGACTGCCGAAATGAAAAGGTTGTCGCCTATTCGCCCGTCGAGTTGCAGGTCGAGGTTCGAGTTCATAATCACATTCTGGCTGTTGCCGAAGCTCACGCCACGCGAAATGCTTCCCTTGCGCGAAAGTTCGGTCTGCGAAAAGAAGTCGTCGTAGTTTTCCTTGGTAAGAATAAGGTCGTAGCCAGTGCGTTCGTGCTCGTGGTCGGAAAGCATATACTTGCTGCGGTCGAATTTCTGTGCCGGCTTCGAGAAGTTTACGGGGAAGGTCTTGAAGCTGACTTTTGTGCCTGCTGGAGGTTTCTCGTCGAACACAATGGTCGAGGTCTCGAAGTCGAAATGGTATTTTGCATCGACAGGATTTCCATCGGCATCGACAAATTTTATGGAACTTTGCACCACGCTCATCGAGTCGAGCACCAGCGTATCGCCCTGCACCGACAGATTTTTCAGGCTTATCAGCGATTGTGCCGACAAATTCAATGCTGGCAAAGCAGCAAGCATAAAAATTATGCACGCTAAACGAATCCACAAGATGGAAAGCCGTTTGTTGCCGTTGCTGTTGCGATGAATCATCCGAGTTGCAAATACAATAAAACGGCAAATTTAAGCATTTATGTTGTGAGAGGGGCAAAAAATCAAAGGTTCAAGGTTCAAAAGTTCAAAGATTCAATTTGTTAGGTGTGGTTTGATTGATTTGTGTTGCACATAAAACCACCAATCATTATCGTTTATTTTTCGGGAATTGGGTAAAAATATGCAATTGGCGAAAAATAGTCGTGTTTATTTTTCGGGAATTGAGAAAAATTGTATCTTTGCCGAAAAATAAAATGATAGTTAACGATGAAATTAGTAGGACGAAAAAAGGAAATAAAACTCTTAGAGAGTTTATATTCAAGCGGTAACGCAGAATTTGTCGCAATGTATGGTCGAAGAAGGGTTGGCAAGACGTTTCTGCTCGGAGAGTTGTTCGGTTCGCGGATGACTTTTTGGCATACTGGTTTGCCGCCATACGACAGGGACAAAACATTCCTTTTACGCGACCAGCTACAGGCGTTCCATTATTCACTGGAAGAATATGGATTGACTGGTTATCAGTGCCCTAAATCGTGGTTGGAGGCTTTTCATCAGTTGGAAATACTTTTGAAACAAAAGGACGATGGCAGCCGTCAGGTTGTGTTTATCGACGAACTTCCGTGGATGGACACGGCGCGGTCGAGATTCATACACGCATTCGAGCAGTTCTGGAACGGCTGGGCATCAAGGAGAAAGAATATTATGCTGATAGTGTGCGGTTCGGCTACATCGTGGATGAGCGACAATCTTATAAACAATAAGGGCGGATTGTACAATAGGCTTACACGCGAGATAAAACTGAATCCCTTCACGCTGGCAGAATGTGAAGAATTTATTGCAGCAAAGGGCATTGCCATGAGTCGGTACGAAATAGCACAAGCATATATGATATTGGGTGGAATACCGCATTATTTCAACTTTTTCGAAAAGGGAGAAAGTTTTGCACAATGCATCGACAGGATGTTTTTTGCCAAAGATGCTCCGTTGGTTGCAGAGTATCGGCGGTTGTTTGGCTCATTGTTTACAAATTCCGAAGTTCCTGAGAAAGTAATCAAATTGTTGGCTACTAAACGTCAGGGATTTACACGGAAAGATATTCTTGCAAAAACTAAGATTCAGGATAGCGGAAGTTTTTCGGAAGTATTGAATGCATTACAATCGAGCGACCTTATTGTCCGCTATTTGCCTTTTGGCGAGTCGAAGCGGAACGAAATGTACAAACTGTCGGACAATTTCTGTTGTTTTACGTTACGTTTTATGGACAAAATGCAGAAGGGTGATTCCCAGTACTGGCAGAAAAACTATACTTCGTCCAAATTAAATGCATGGCGAGGCTTAGCATTCGAGGAATTGTGCTTTGCCCACATATCGCAGATAAAGAAGGCGTTAGGCATTTCGGGTGTAAGTTCCACACAATCGGGTTGGATATTACAAGGCACGGTGGAAACTAAAGGCACTCAATTAGATTTACTTATTGAACGCGGTGATAATGTTGTAAATCTCTGTGAAATAAAATATTATAGCAAGCCATATATCATTGATAAGTCATACGATACGACACTGCGCGACCGCCTTCAGACACTTATTGAACATTTACCTAGCAAAAAAACTGTACACCTGACATTTATTTCAACCTTTGGTTTGCAGCAAAACGAATATAGCGGTCAGATACAGTCACAGGTGCTGCTAGATGATTTGTTTGTGGAAGAATAGACGTTATCCCTACATCGTTATCGCTGCGCAAACGCCAGTTGTCAACGCATATATCAGCAGATACGATAATGGGCGGTAAACTGGAACTTTCTTGGTGATAACATCGTAAATGAGATAGCCGATTAGTATTACCGACATGTAGGTTCCCATCATTTCTTTGCCTGGGTAGCCTTTGCTGAGGAATAGTATTCCACCAAACAAATTTATCTTGCAGTACAGGTCGATTATGAATGCAAGTATGCTGGTCTTGTAAATCTTACTGCGAATGCTGGTAATGAGGAATATTACAAGCGACGCTAACCAAAGGAAAATGAAACTAGTCATTGCGTATGGAATACTTGCTGCTGCCAAAATTGCACATACAGAAAGCAGCCCCATTACGGTGTAGTCGATAATATTCAGTGTTTTGGTATATGTATTCATAAAGTGTAAATTTTGTGATTAAAAAGATATGCAAATATATGCATATTGAACTTATATGAACGTTTATACAAAAAAAAGAAGCCAAACGGCTTCTTTTTTGAATTATGCTTCTTGAACTGGATTTTCTGGACCACTTGCGTTTTCTTCCTTCTTGTTGTGGTGTGGCTTTTCGGGCTTAGGAAGCAATGCCTTGCGGCTGAGCTTTATCTTGTTCGACTTGGTGTCGATTTCGATAATCTTAACTTCCACTTCCTGACCTTCCTTCAGCACTTCTTCAACGGTCTTGATGCGCTTCCAGTCGATTTCTGAAATGTGCAACAATCCCTGGCAGTTTGGAAGAATCTCAACAAATGCGCCGAAAGTTGTGATGCCCTTTACAACACCAGTGTAAACTTCGCCTACTTCGGGACGCTTAACGATTGCGTTAATTTTTGCGCGTGCAGCCTTCATATCGTTGGCATTGCCAGCAGAGATTTCAACGTAACCCTTTTCGTTCTCCTCGGTTATTGCGATAATAGTGTTGGTAGTAGCCTGGATTTCCTGGATAATCTTTCCGCCCGGGCCTATTACTGCACCAATCAAATCCTTAGGAATAACCATAGTTTCGATTTGTGGAGCGTAATCCTTGTAGTTAGGACGTGGACCTGGCAATGTTTCAAGCATCTTGCCAAGGATATGTTCTCTACCGCGCTTTGCCTGATTGAGGGCTTCTTCCAAAGTTGCGTATGAAAGTCCGTCAACCTTTATATCCATCTGGGTTGCTGTGATACCCTTTTCGGTACCGCAAACCTTGAAGTCCATGTCGCCGAGGTGGTCTTCGTCACCGAGAATATCGCTTAAGATTGCATACTTGCCAGTCTTGGGATCTGCGATAAGTCCCATTGCAATACCAGAAACTGGGCGTGAAATCGGAACACCAGCGTCCATAAGTGCAAGACAGCCAGCGCAAACAGTAGCCATTGACGACGAACCGTTTGATTCGAGGATGTCGGAAACAACTCTTGTAGTGTAAGGATAATTTTCGCCCTTAACTGGCATTACCTTCTGCAATGCACGGTGTGCGAGGTTTCCGTGACCTATTTCGCGACGACCAACGCCTCTGTAAGCCTTTGCTTCGCCAGTTGCGAATGGTGGGAAGTTGTAATGGAGCAGGAACGATTCCGAACCAGCTATCATAGCACCGTCGATTGTCTGTTCGTCGAGCTTGTTGCCGAGGGGAACTGTCGAGAGCGACTGGGTTTCGCCACGGG
>CAJOEG010000092.1:10849-15168 GCA_905233405.1 uncultured Bacteroidales bacterium
CCGTGTACTGTCGGCAAGTAATCTACTTCGCACCAGATAGGACGGATTTCGTCGGTCTTACGGCCATCGAGACGAACTCTCTCGTTGAGAACCATCTGGCGAACGGCTTCCTTCTGAACGTCGTGATAGTAACGGTCAACCATTTTTTCTACGGTTTCGAGTTCCTCTTCGGTGTACTGTGCGAGGAAGTTTTCCTTAACCTCGTTGAAGAGTCTTTCGCGTTCGTGCTTGTTGGCAGTCTGAGTCATAGCTGCTGCGTATGCCTTGTCGTAAGTTTCGTCCCAAACCTTCTTGCGGAGGTCTTCGTCGTTAACTTCGTGGCAGTAAGGAGCAGGTTCGGTAACACCGCACATTTCGCGGAGTTCCTTCTGTGCCAAGCACATAGGTTTAATTGCTTCGTGAGCAAACTTTATTGCATCAAGCATTTCGGCTTCGCTGACCTCGTTGAGTTCGCCTTCTACCATCATAATGTTTTCGTAGGTAGCAGCCACAATCATGTCGATGTCGGCTCTCTGGCACTCATCGTAAGGCGGATTAATCTTGAACTGTCCGTCGATGCGGGCTACGCGCACTTCCGAAATCGGGCCTTCGAATGGAAGGTCGGTGATTGTGAGCGCTGCCGAAGCTGCAAGTCCTGCAAGTGCATCGGGAGTATCGTTCTTGTCTGCCGAAAGCAAGTTTACATTTACGAATACTTCTGCGTGGAAATCGCTCGGGAACAATGGACGCAATGCGCGGTCAATCAGACGTGAAACGAGAATTTCGTAGTCCGAGAGACGACCTTCCCTCTTGTTGAATCCGCCAGGGAAACGGCCAACTGCCGAATATTTCTCCTTGTATTCAACCGAAAGAGGCATGAAGTCAACATCTTCCTTCGCATCATCTGCAGCAACAACTGTTGCCAATAACATGGTTTTACCCATCTTCACCACTACCGAACCAGTTGCCTGCTTCGCCAGTTTACCGGTGGAAATTTCAATTTCTCTGCCATCAGCCAAAGTGATGACTTTCTTAATTTCGTTGTACATTATCTATTGTGTTTAATTAATTTGCAAATAAAAAAGGAAAGCAAAACATTTGTCTTGCTTTCCGAATGTCTTAACGACGTAAGCCTAATTCTTTAACTATCGCCCTGTATCTTTCGATATCCTTGGTCTTTAGATAGTCGAGTAATTTTCTTCTCTTACCTACAAGACCAGTCAAGGCACGCTGAGTACTGAAATCCTTGCGGTTCGATTTCAGGTGCTCTGTTAAGTGACTGATACGGTAGGAAAATAAGGCTATTTGTGACTCAGCTGAGCCAGTGTCTGTATTAGACTTCCCGTGTTTTGAAAAGATTTCTTTCTTCTTTTCTGAATCTAAATAATTCTTCATCACTTATAATTTATAATTAAAAAACGGCGCGAAATTACTGCTTTATTTTTGATGTACAAAATTTATTTTGAGTGATTTTTGTGTTGTGGCTTTTTGGACACGGCTCTTTCTTTTAACCGTCCTCATTTCGCTTATATTTCGTCATCTTGACTTATTATAAACAATAATGTCTAAATGAAAAATCCGTGGAGATGGGAATTTTGCAAGAAGTTCTCGTGCGATTAATATAAATTAGTATATACAAAGCGGGCGGTTTAAGCCGCCCGCTGAAAAAGTTGAGAATTATTGAATTTCTTGAACCAGACGGACAGAAAGGCCGTCACTATACGTATGACCTGAATATACATTTGGAGTAGTCGCCGGTTCTCCATATATGCTCCAAGAATACCACTGTGTTGTATTAATCACATCTGGTCTATATGTACAGGTTGAAGACCAGTAATCACATCTTACACCAGGATTAGCCACATACGTACCAATGCGGTAGCCCGCAGCGGGAAGGAAAATGCAACCAGCTTTTTGTTTTTCTTCCCATGTTGGCGAAGTTCCAGGCTGCACATAGCCATCAGGATAGATGATGATACCCTTTACTCCTTCGATTGTAGTCCACTCATACCTATACCAAGTACAGCTACGAGTATTCAACAAATAATCCCACTCATCTTTTGTAAGGGTTCTCCATAGACCAGCCTGATTGCCACCATTTACGATTGAATTATTCACGCCCCAGTCGGCATTGGCATAGGAACCTGTGAGATTGTGTGTAGTAGTGTTACCAATGTAGTAGTCCGTATAATCAGTACTTGTACTCCAAGGCTGATAACATGTTGATCCTGTGTTATAACCGGAAGTGCCCCATCCGAAGAGGTCAATCCAGTCGTTATACGACGAAGAAGCATTGGCATTACCAGCGCCAATATAATTACATTGATTTTCGGCAAAACGCCAAGTGCTAGTGCTCGCACGATACTGTAGGTTGCCCTTCGAGAATTTTACACTCTTAGTCGAACTCACCGAGAATGTCGCACATGACGCGCCATTTTCATCGAAAGGTTTTTCATCCATAACCAGACGAACCGACATTCCATAATAACGATTATTGCTCATTGTCTGCACGTTGGTATTGGAAATTGCAATGTACTTGGCGGTACTTGCATTGTTGCGGGTGGACGACCAGTAAAAGCCACCGGAAGCAGGGGTTACATACGTTTCACCAGTACGAGCACTTCCTGCTGGCAGGAATATAGCACCTTTGGTAAGCAATGTGTTCCACTGAGAAAGAGTGAATGTATTTGTAGAATATTCTGTACTTGCAGTATTAACGCCAGTGATCGTAATACCCGATGGCATTGTAAAATCATCAGGGAATATTATAAGACCTTTTTCGTTATTTACAGTAGCCTTTGCAAAACGGCGAGTAGCGGAACGGGTGAAAAGCAGATATTCCCATTCGTCAATGGTCATCGTTCTCCAAATGCCACTTTTATTTCCACCATTGCTTATCTTATTATACATTCCCCAATCAGCAGGAGAGTTGGCACCTGTAAGATTGCCCGAACCTGGGCCATAGTCAGTAGCCGTAGTTGTATATGAGAAGGGAAGATAACGATTGGCTCCACTTCCACTCCATCCACTTGTGCCCCATCCGAAGAGATCAAACCACTCGCCAGCTGATGTATTAGTAGCCGAAGCTATATTAGAATTAGCGGGACCGATAACATCATACTGATTCTCGGCAAAACGCCATGTATAAGAACCAGAAGAATACTTACACTGCAAATTGCCTTTAGAGAAACGAATCTTTCTCGTAGCACTTACAGAGAAAAGAGCATTAGATGCACCATTTTCGTCAAAACCGCTAAGGCTTTGCGTAGTAGTAGTAACCGTCATCTCAGAACCGTATGCTGTTCCCGCACTATTGGTAGCATAAGCTCTGTAATAATAAGTTGTATTTTGATTAAGTCCAGAAATTGTTACATTGAACGTTCCCGTACCCGTGCCGTTGGAAATATGATTACCGCTAACGGTCGGAGAGGGGATAGTACTCCAGCATACACCTCGTTCAGTGACTGTGCCGTTGCCATCACTTGTAACATTTCCACCACAAACAATTTGGTTATACGATATAGTTGAGGCAGAAGTTGTGGTGACGGTCGGTAAAACAACCAATACTTGTGTTGTAAATGTCTTGTCTGCGCCGTAGGCTGTTCCAGTAGCGTTAGTTGCATAGGCACGGACGTGGTAGGTTGTGTTAGGATTGAGTCCTGTTATGCTACTGGTGAAGGTTCCGTTGCCACTACCATCGGTTGTATGATTATCGCTGATGGTAGGATTGGATGACGTGCTCCAGCATACTCCTCTTGCAGTGATTGTCCCGGCAATTCCCAAATCGTCTACTGTACCACCACAAGTGGCAGAATTGTGTGTTATGTTAGTTACATTAGATGTGGTCACAGATGCTAAATACCCAGGGGTCGTAAACGTCAGTTCGTTGCCGTATGCCGTACCTACACTATTGGTAGCATAGGCACGGATGTAATAGGTATTGTTGCCAGATAGGCCAGAGGTAAGAATGCTCGTAAAAGAACCGGTACCAGAGCCGTCTGTGGTCTTGTGATCAGCTATAGTGGGATTGGGAGAGCTACTCCAGCATACACCTCTTGCCGTAACGGTAGCATTTCCGTCACTAGTTACATTTCCGCCACTATGAGCCGTTGACACTGTAATATCGGTCACTTCCGTAGTAGTGACAGTGGGAAGTTCTACAGTAGGACCGGATACGGTAAATACCAGTTCTATCTGTTCGTTCTGAGTTTGTGCTTGTGTTATTGTTTGGCTCTCGCCGCTGGCACTTCTTCCTGTATAGCTCATCCGGTCGCCCAGCTGGAACTCGCCTTCAGCAACGGCTTTGGCGTTGGCAATGTAATCCGATGAGGCTATTACGG
>CAJOEG010000093.1:0-1273 GCA_905233405.1 uncultured Bacteroidales bacterium
TACGACTGCTCCGTTGAGTTCCACCGTCTTGTTGCGTAACCACGACTTTACCTTGTTGTGGCTGCGGTCTGGGAACTTTTTCATCAGAAAGGTGATGAGTTCGTCGGGTTCGGTGACTTCCAGATTTGTAACCTTCGGCTTTTCGAAGCGCTTGTAGTTCTTTTTGGCTCTGTAGGGCATAATTTATGTTTTTATGGTTAAAACAATGGTTTCTTTGATGTTGTGGCTATGAATTCCTTTAGGTAGAACGGGTCGTAATACACGAGGTCTTCGAATTGCTTGTTGTTGAATGCGGCTTCGGCAAGTTCGCCCATATATTCGGCCGACGGATATATGCCGTCGATGAAAGTAAAGCCTTCGTGATCAAGAATTTCGCTGCATTTTGGTGCTCCGTTGCCACAGAAAAGCAGTTTTTTGCCTTTGTATTCTGCAAATGATTCCGCATCGATGATTTTTGCTTCCACTTCCGACAATTTGTCGAGATTGGCATTGGTAAGCATTGTGTAGACTTCCATTCGGCGTGCGTCAATCATTGGTACAATTAGGTCGTAGTTGTCCGTGTACTTTGCCTTTGCCATTGCTGCGATTACCAGCAGCGTGTTGAGCGAAATCAGCGGAATGTCGCCGCCGAAGCAAAGTCCCTTGCTTGTGCTTGCGCCTATGCGAAGTCCTGTGTACGAACCTGGTCCGCCGCTAAGTGCTACGGCATCCATATCGGAAACCTTCATTCCTGCTTCGTCGAGGACTTCCTTGACAAATACTGCAAGCATCTCGGAATGAGCGACTTTGCGCGTGCCGTCGGGCTGCATAAGGCGTAGGTGTTCGCATTTGCCGTCCTTCGTTATCGAAACCGAACAGTAGTCGGTCGATGTCTCAATGTTTAGAATCCGTGCCATGAGAAAAATTTTCGCAAAAATAAATATTATTAATGGATAATGACAATTGAAATTGATAATGGATTGTTCTTTGTCAATTCAGATAAAAGCACTAATTTCGCAAAAAAATATTCGTATGAACATAGCAGTTTGCGTAAAGCCGGTTCCCGACTCAAAGTATTACGACCAGATAAAGATAGATCCGGTAACAAAGACATGGGACCGTTCTGGGATTCCCACAGTAATAAGCGATTTGGACAAGCATGCTCTCGAAGCGGCAATATCATTGAAGGAAAAGCACGGTGGTAAGGTCGCTGTGTTTACCATGGCTCCGCCGACTATGAAGGACACGATTCTTCAGGCGCTGGGTATGGGTGCCGATGAGGCTTACCTTATAA
>CAJOEG010000093.1:1312-7608 GCA_905233405.1 uncultured Bacteroidales bacterium
CTTGCAGCGGCAATCCGTAAGGCTGGCGATTTCGACCTCGTGGTTACTGGCAACGAAAGCGACGACGGTAGTACGGCACAGGTTTCTGCACAACTTGGCGAATGGCTAGGAATGCCACACGTTATGAATGTTACAAGACTGGAAAGCGACGGTAGTAATATTGCTGTAACTGCAAAGCAGGACGGCGGTAGCATCGACTACGAAATCGGGCTTCCTGCCGTAATAGGTGTAACGCGCAAAGTAAACAAGCCGCGTCTGGTTAACATAATGGGAATTTTGAAGGCCAAGCAGAAACCTTTCAATGTGTTTACTGCTAACGACATAGAACCAGATCCGAATTTCGTAGGACTGAAAGGTTCTCCAACTCAGCCTGGCGGAATTGCTTCGCCAGAAATGGGACGCAAGTCGGAACTTATCGAAGGTACTCCCGAGGAGATTGCAAAACGTATTGTTGATGAACTTTACAAAGCGGGCATAAAGTAATGGAAATTCAGGAGAAAAAGAATATTTATATTGGCGTTCAGTCAGTTGAGACTCGTGACATAAGGGACTTTTTTATGGAAATTGATTCATATAAGAATATATTGGTTTTTGCCGAAGTTGGCGAAGATAAGGTTTGTGACAACTCGCTCGAACTTTTGGGTGAGGCAAACAGATTGAAAAATATACGCAATAACGATAGTTTTGTTATTGCAGCATTGGTAGGTCATAATGTAAAGAAATATGCACCTATACTTTTCGGCTATGGAGCCGACAAGGTTGTTGCTTTCGACAGTCCGATGCTTGAGGTTTACCGTTCCGATTTGTATGGCGAAGCATTGGCAGGAATCGTTAGGACTTATCATCCCGAAATAGTGCTTGTAGGTGCTACTGCACTTGGAAGCGAACTGGCACCGACCGTTGCCGCGAAGTTGCGTACTGGACTTGCAGCGCATTGTACTGCTCTCAAAATTCTTGATAATGGTCAGTTTACACAGGTCGTTCCCGCTTTTGGCGGCAAGGTTCTCGGTGATATTTACATTCCTAATCATCGTCCGCAGATTGCTTCCATAAAGGCAGGCATTACCAAGAAGTTGGATTATGCACCGAAAGATGGTGTTGTGGAAGACTTTTCGTGCGAACTGAAGGGTTTTGACAGGATGAAGGTAACAAAGGTGGAAAAGGAAACCGAAACTTGCAAGTCGCTTAATGAAGCCGATTGCATTGTGGTTGGTGGATTTGGCATAGGGTCGAAGGAAGAATGGTCGAAACTGGAAGAGTTGGCAAGTCTTCTTGGCGGTGCAAATGGTTGCACACGTCCTGTGCTTGATGCAGGTTGGGTAAGCAACGAAAAGGCTATGATTGGAACTAGCGGTGTTGCTGTCAGTCCGAAGGCATATCTTGGCATAGGTGTTTCTGGTGCGGCTCACCATACTTGTGGTATAAAGGATTCAGGTTTGATAATCAGCATAAACAAGGATGAGAATGCTCCGATTTTTGCTTGCTCCGACTACAAGGTTGTCGCCGACTACAAGAAAATCGTTCCCGCATTGATAGAAGAAATTAAGAAAAGGAAAAAATAAGGAATATTCCTTTTTTATTCGCCTAATGAAAAAAACATTAATTTTGCGCAATGATGAAAAAGTATTTGACCATATTGCTTGTCGCGATGGCTTTTTCGGTATCGGCAGTGGCGCAGATTAAGGAAGAGTGCATAAATGTGTGGCAGTGCGAGATAAACTATGCCTACCAGTTTTCGCTTACCGATATGAAAGCCACTTACGGCCGGAATCCTTCGACAATGGGATTAGGGTTGTCGTTCAAGACCAAGCAAAACTGGATTTTCGGATTCGAGGGCAGCTACCTCTGGGGCGGATATACCGATAATGGAGTGCCTCTCCTTCGCAATATTATGACGCAGTCGGGAAATATCATAAACTCTTACGGTGAGTACGGCACAGTGCTGTTGACCCAGTCTGGTTTTTATGCTGGTGTCAAGTTCGGACGAGTTTTTGCATTTAACAAGCCAAATCCCAATTCGGGAATAGTCCTGAATATTGGCGCAGGCATACTCGAACACCATATCCGAATCGAAAACCGCTCTAATAACACTCCGCCTGTGCTTGGCGACTACAAAAAAGGCTACGATGGACTGCGAAACGGTATTGCTCTGCGCGGATTCATCGGCTATCAGTTCTTGAGCAGCAAGAAGTTACTGAATTTTTATGGCGGTGTGGAATATACGTTTGCTTGGACAAAATCGCGCCGCAACTACGATTTCAACCTACATGGCAAGGATAATACCCAATACCACGATTCAATGATTGGAATCCGCGTAGGCTGGATATTGCCAGTTTACCGCCACGCTCTCGAGGAATATTACTACTATTAACGATGAAATTCTTCTATTTCCTTTGCATTCGCATTTATTTCCTTGCTGTTAGGATTGCCGCTCCGTTTAACCGCAAGGCAAAACTGATGGTATCTGGACGCAAGGATTGGGAGAAAAATCTTCGTGCAAAAATTGAACCTGAACAAAAATATGTGTGGTTTCACGCGGCTTCGCTTGGCGAATTTGAGCAGGGTCGGCCGCTGATAGAACGCTACAAGCGAGAAGGGAAGAAGATTGTGCTTACCTTCTTCAGCCCGAGCGGCTACGAGGTACGCAAAAACTACGACAAGGCCGACATTGTATGTTATCTTCCATTCGACAGCAAGCGCAATGCACGTAAGTTCATCGAAATAATAAATCCCGAGTTCGCTGTTTTTGTAAAATACGAGTTCTGGTACTGTATGATACGCGAACTTGCACGGCGAGAAATAAACGTCTATCTCATTTCGGGCATCTTCCGCAGCGGACAGATTTTCTTCCGCCCGTGGGGAAAATTCTACCGCAAGGTTCTTACCGATTTTGCTTGGATGTTTGTGCAGGACGACAATTCCAAGAATCTGCTCGAATCGACTGGAGTTAAGAACATTTCGGTTTGTGGCGATACGCGCATTGACCGTGTTTATCAGATTTCGCACGAAGAATACGAGAATGAATTCCTGCGCGAATTTTCGCAGTCGGGCAATGTCATTGTTTGCGGAAGCACTTGGCCACCTGACGAGAAGATTATTTCGCAGTACATAAACACCCACGACAATTTGAAGGCTGTGATTGTTCCGCACGAGATACACGAGGAACATCTTTGTGCGATAGAAAAGATGCTGGCGAAACCCTGTGTGCGCCTGTCGAAATGCGATGGAGCAAAGGCTTCGGAACTTTCGTACATAATTGTCGATTCGATGGGAATGCTGTCGAAGATGTACCGCTATGGAAAATTGTCGTATGTGGGCGGCGGTTTCGGTGTCGGAATCCACAATACTCTCGAGGCTGTGGTTTATGGCATTCCTGTGATTTTCGGTCCCAACTACCGCAAGTTCAAGGAAGCTTTCGACCTTATCGGGTGCGGAACAGGCTTTTCGGTTTCGTCGTACGACGAGTTTTCGGACATAGTCGAAAAACTGCTTACCGACGAGGCTAAATATTCTGAATCGTGTGCTCAGGCAAGAGCATACGTAGAAAAATCCGTAGGCGTTTCCGATTTCATTTACAACAAGATAAACGAATTGCAATGAAAAAACTCAATGTTGCCATCCGATTCTGTTTGTGTCTACTGTCGGCATTGCTGCTGAGCGCAGGTTGGTTCAATCTGCATTTGCCTTGGCTGGTGCTTATTGGCTTTATTCCTATGCTTATTCTTTTGCAGAATATCATCGATGAAAATGGCAAGCGTGGCGGAGCAAAGTTTTTCGGCTATTCGTATCTGATGTTTGTCCTTTGGAACCTTATTACAACCTGGTGGGTCTATTTTGCAAGTCCTGCAGGAGTATTTATGGCTGTGCTTGCCTCATCGTTGCTGATGGCAGTGGTGATGAGGATTGTATATACTCTTTGGAAACATGGCGGCGAAAAGGTCGGACTTATTGCATTCGTGAGTTGCTATGTGGCATTCGAATACCTGTTTATGAACAGCGAGATTGCATGGCCGTGGCTGGTGCTCGGCAACTCGTTCGCCAACGATGTGATGTTTGTGCAGTGGTACGAATTCACTGGACACCTTGGTGGTTCGGCTTGGATTATGATAATCAATGCCTTGTTGTACAAGATACTGATTATCAAGTTGAAAAAGGAAAGGATGAAATTGCCACTTGTACTTTCGACAACCTTGCTGATTTTCGTGCCGATAATTTTCTCGGTTATACGCTACTACACCTACACCGAAAAGGAAAATCCGCAGAATGTTGTTGTAATTCAACCGAATATCGACCCGTGGGGCGAAAAGTTTGATGAGAACACTTTCGGTTCGCAAATTGAAAATATACTTGATATTGCAACTACATACGGAAATGCTGAGACCGATTACTTTGTTGCTCCCGAAACGGCTCTGAACGGTACTATTCAGGAAGATTTCATGCAGGGAAATTCGTCGCTTGTGGCGGTGCGCAAGTTTATGGCAGATTATCCGAAAGCCAAGTTCGTCATTGGTGCGACCACTTTCAAGGTTTATTACCACAAGTATGGCGACAAGGCTTACGACGGCACTTCCATTACCGAAACTGCCCGCGAAATCGGCGAAAACGACCACTACGACATCTATAATGTCTCGATGCAGGTCGATTCTGGACCGTATGTTCAGATTTACCGCAAGAGCAAGCTGGTTCCTGGAGCCGAAATACTTCCGTACATACGCGTTTTCGGCTTTCTTAGCGACCTTATGACCGACCTTGGAGGAATGAGTGGTAGTCACGGACGACAGGAACATCCGACAGCGTTTACAAACGATGTAAGCGGTGTAAAGGTCGGTGTGCCGGTGTGCTACGAATCGGCATTTGGCGAACATTGCGGTGGTTTTGTTGAGGATGGCGCACAGATGATTTTTGTTATCACCAACGATGGCTGGTGGCGCGACACTCCCGGCTATCGTCAGCATTGCAGTTTTTCGCGTCTGCGTGCCGTCGAGACGCGCCGTAGCATTGCACGAAGTGCCAATACTGGCATCAGTTGCATCATCAACCAGCGTGGCGATGTCGTTGAATCTCTTGGCTGGTGGGAGCGTGGTGGCATTGCAGCAACTATAAACGCCAATGACAAGGTAACTTTCTACTCCAAGTACGGCGACTACATTGCGCGTATGTGTGGTGTGGTGTCGGCGATACTTATTCTTATGCAGATAGTGGCAGGGATAAGGAGAAAGTTGAAGAAGGAATAAGACGACTGTTAGCAAAACATATTAGTACACCTTAGCGATTTACATACACAGGCCTTATCGTCTGACCATACATACGGTAGTAGCTTGTTGCATAGGCCGACTCCGAATCGATAAGGAATCCCCACGCGAACTCAGTATCTTCGGAATAGAGTGAGCTAAGCCAGTAGAAACCGCTTTCGCCACCACTCAGAAGGCCATCACCGTCGCGACCGCCAGCCATAGGCAGGAAAATGCTGTTTCCATTCGAGCCTGTGAACCTATAGCCGTTCACGCCATTGCTTGTTGCAAAAGTAGCAGTACAGTATTCCAACAGCTCATCAAACTCTGCTTTTGTCGGCATACGCCAGTCGGAGCCCAACATTGCTGTGACGGCATCGTCAATGGATTCCAAAGAGGTAAGGCTATCCGATCCGTTGTATTTTACTAAAAGAGAATCATTATAGTACGAATAAGTTTCCCAGCTGTAATTCAACTTGTCGGATGTTTCGCCCCAGGCGAAGTAACTACCATATCCTTCGGGCGAGCTTGCACCCAGATTGCAGTTTGCCCACAGCAGACCACTCGGCAAACCGAGATTTACGTATGATAACGACGACTCAATATCTATAGGCACGGTAAGCGGTTCTCCATCAAGCACAAATATTTCCGACTCGCCATGATATTCAAGGCCACCAATATTTGCATCAACAAGCAGACGGAAAGGCTTGCCTATCGAGGCATACACTACATCGCTGTGCGCCACATCGTACATATAAGACTCTGAAATGCTATCGCTAGCCACAAACCTGCATTTATAACCAACGGTGTCGTCTGCGTAGGCGACAGACACTACTGCCTCAAAATCAGAAACCGTACTTTTGCTTGCAATACCGTCCGTACTCGACATCTTCTGAAGTTCTATATCAAAGGTCGCCAACGAATTAAGCGTTAGTGAATCCTTGTGACAGGACGCCATTGACAGCATTAACACTATCGCGACAAACAAAGTCGCATACACTTTTGAAAATCTCATAACCATATATCTATTAATTGTTTGCATAAATTTATTCCTTTATAATCTTA
>CAJOEG010000094.1 GCA_905233405.1 uncultured Bacteroidales bacterium
CCTCGCCGTTGTCGGCCATACGCTTCATAAACATCAGTGATGCAAGAACGATACCTATTTCTATTGCAACGGTAAGGTCAACAAGTACGGTAAGGAAGAAGGTGACGAGCAATATTATAATGTCGTATGGCGAACCGCGAAAAATAGATGTGAAGCTGCGCCATTCACTCATATTGTATGCAACAACAATTAGGATACCCGCCAGACACGACATCGGGATAAGTTTCGCATAGTTGCCAAAGCAAAGCATTATGAGTAACAGCGTTATAGCATGGATAATACCAGCTATAGGAGTACGACCGCCGTTTTTGATGTTGGTTGCTGTACGTGCTATGGCGCCAGTTGCTGGAATGCCGCCGAACAAAGGCGTAATCACATTGGCTATACCCTGACCTATGAGTTCGGTGTTGCTACGGTGGTTGCTACCAATCATACCGTCGGCTACGACTGCCGAAAGAAGCGACTCTATTGAGCCAAGCAATGCGATTGTGATGGCTGGTTGCAGGTAGTTTCCAACGTTTTCCCAGTGTATTTCTGGTATGCTGATGGCAAGGCTTCCCTTGATTTCACCAAACATGCTTTCGATGGTCGTGACGGGAATGTCGAATATTGCAACAACTACGGTCATAAGTATGATTGCAACGAACGAGCCAGGAATTTTGTTAGTTAACTTGTTGATTATTATGCTGATGAGGATTGTTGCAACAGTAATTCCGAGAGCCCAGTAGTTGGTCGTTCCAATGTTGTCGATATACACAGCCCACTTGTCGATGAAGGCGGCAGGAACGTCGGTAACTTCCAATCCGAGAGCGTCCTTTATCTGTGTGGAGAAGATTGTAAGTGCGATACCGCTGGTGAAGCCGACAACCAGAGGATGGGGTATAAAACGCAAAAGCGAACCAAGTTTCAGCAATCCGAACAAAATCATAAAGATACCAGCCAAAATGGTGGAAATCATCAGTCCGTCGAGACCATATTGCGCCACTATGCCCGAAATTATGATGACGAATGCACCGGTAGGTCCGCCAATCTGCACGCGGCTACCGCCAAGGAACGAGATTAGGAAACCTGCGATTATTGCGGTTACGATACCCTTGTCGGGCGAAACACCCGATGCCACGGCAAACGCGATTGCCAGAGGCAGTGCAACTATACCTACTATTATACCCGAAAACAAATCCTTCGTGAACTGTTTCTTCGTATATCCCTTACTCAGCACGCTGAAAAACTTGGGATAGAAAACGTCTTTTATCTGAAACTTAGCCATTTAGTCTTTTTTGAAAAACGGGCGCAAAATTACAAAAAATATTGCAGACACAAATTGTTCGGAGATTCATTTTTTAAGGCATCTACAATGATTGCTTTTATCCTTGGTCTATTGCACCTTTTTGTTTAAATATGACCACAATGAATACAGAGGGATGTTTTCCATCCATCCTTGGTCAATATATGGTTTCATTGACACTCTCAACCCTTTCATTCCACTATCCGCATTGTCAATTCTCACGAAAGTTGACAGCGATTTGCTTTTTGTGTTTTCCTCTGCCTTTACTTCCATAGGTATCACACGGTCGGTCTGAATAATAAAGTCGATTTCCATCTGTGAATTTTCTTTTGCATAATAGAATACAGGTATTTTGTCCAATGACTTTATCTGTTCGATGACAAAATTCTCCGAAAATGCACCTTTGAATTCAACGAAAGCATTATTGCCTAGAAGCATCTCATTAGGGTTAGTTTCAGACATACAGGCTAAGAGTCCACAATCCAAAAAGAAAACTTTAAAAGCCGATGCATCAGCATAGAATTTCAGTGGCATTGTCGTTTTTTTTACAAGATTCACTTTGTATATTAACCCTGCATCTTGAAGCCATTGCAGTGCGAGCTCGAATTGCGATGCACGGGCACTCTTGGCAATCGCTCCGTATATGAATTTCTTGTTTTCCTTTGCCAACTGCGCGGGAATGCTTTCCCATACCTGATGAATCCTTGTCGACATTGTTTTGGTGTGCTTTGCAATATCACGATTGTACGCATCAATGATGTCCATCTGTATTTTTCGAACCTTGTGAACATTTCCACTGCTAATATATTCCTGCACGGCTTCCGGCATTCCGCCTGTAAAATAATATTCACGCATATATTCAGTCAAATCCTTGTCTGCCAGCTTCATGGTGTCCCACTCAAGATTCTCGAGCATATCAACCAACCCCTTCCGTCCGCGAGCAATAAGAAACTCCATAAAATCCATCGGGTACATACGCAAAGTTTCAACCTTCCCCACAGGATAAGATTCGCCTTCCTTAAGTGTAATTCCTAGAAGCGATCCGGCTACGACAACATGCAGATTAGGCTCGTTTTCACAGAAATATTTCAGACTTGCAACCCCGTTAGCAACCTCCTGTATCTCATCAAAAAAAAGTAAGGTTTCTCCATCGCTTATTTTTTTGTCATATAGTCGTTCAATTTCCCTGCGAATGCGTTTTGTATCCATGTCACGGAATAATTCGTTTGCTACTGTGTTTTGGTGGCAGTTTATATATATGAAATTGATAAACGATTCTTGACCAAATTTCTTTACAATATATGTTTTTCCCACTTGGCGTGCCCCAAGAACTATCAAAGGTTTGCGCTTATCGCGTAGTTTCCAGTCTATTAAGCTATTTATTATTCGTCTGTACATAAATTTATTTTTTTTGCAAAATTACACTTTTCTGGACGAATGCAAAATAAAATTTACACTTTTCTGGACGAATATTTTTTAAAACTTACACTTTTATGGACGAATATGAGTATAAACTTACACTTTTCTGGACGAATGAACTCTGTCCTAAATTCATTGCTTCAATGATTTTTGTCACTCAAATTTTCCTATATATAAACCAAATTACAACATTGCTATTTATTAGGATTATATTTTGATTTGGTTTTGAAAAATAAGTTTATATTTGCAGTTTACAAATTTTAATTGCAATGAAGAAATTATTGTTAATCGTCGCAATATTGGCGACAGCAATGTTGGTCAACTCACAGTCGGTGTTTGTCATCGACAATCAGAAACCACAGAACTCATCTGTTGAGATTCTTGAAGAAACTGCCAACTGGATTACACTGAAACTGAATGTAAATTCATATTCGCTCAGCGAAGTACAAACACCAAATGGCACAGAAGTGGTCGTTGGTTCTCCCGAAGGTATCAACGGTATGGAAAAAGGCTTGCCTAACATTCCGTATTTTGCAACTTCGGTACGTATTCCCGCCAAGGGCAAGGCTATAGCCGAGGTCGTTGACGCAAAGTATGTTACAGTAGAAAACATAAGTATAGCCCCGTCGAAAGGCGCAATCAAGCGTAACGTCGATCCGTCAACCGTTCCATACGAGTATGGCAAGTGCTACAGCACCAATGCTTTTGTTCCTGACATCAACGCAGTAAACAGCGAAGCATTTTGCATCAGGGACGTGCGCGGAACAACTGTACATTTCTTCCCATTCCAGTACAATCCGGTACATAAGCAACTGAAAGTTTTCACCGATATTATAGTAAAGGTAAAGTTCACTCAGCTGCCGAGCGAAAACGAAATCACAAGTTCGTACGAAAAGATTGACGAATTTGAAAACATCTGCCGCCGTCTTTTCATCAACTACGGTAGCAAAACACGCTACACTCAGTTGCAGGACGGACATCCGGGCAGAATGCTCATCATCTGCAAGGACACCTACCAGTCGGCAATGCCTGACTTCATAGCCTGGAAGCGTGAAAAGGGCATTGAAACCGAAATGGTTCTGATGAGTGCCATCGGTACTACCGCTGCAAACGTGCAGACCTATATTACCAATTATTTCAACAACCACAGCGATTTAGCCTACATCCTTCTCGTAGGTGATGGTGGGGATGTGCCATCAAACTTGTCTACTTATACGGATGGATGGTCGCAAGCAACATTAACCGCTGATAACCAGTATGCTTATCTTGTTGGAAACGACCACTATGCAGATGTCTTCATAGGTCGTTTTTCCGGACAATCGGTTGCCAATATACAAAATATGGTTCGCAAGGTTATCAATTATGAAAAGGAACTCACAACAAGCGATACTTGGCTTACGAATGGTTACGGCAGCGCATCAAACGAAGGCGGTGGAAGTAGCGGACACAACCAGGGTCACGGTAACGAAAGCGACATGACACATATGGGCTACATACAGACCGATCTTGAAAACTATGGATATACAGTAACTCGCGTAAACCAGGCTTCATCAGGATATACATCAGATTTAGCAGCAACTTCAGCCGCTTTCAATGCTGGTGTTGGTCTTGGTTGCTATATCGGTCATGGTGATGTCCAAGAGTGGGCAAGCACTGGTTATAAGAACAGCCATGTCAACGCCCTTACCAACGAAAACAAGCTGCCTTTTATAATAAGTGTTGCTTGTGTTAATGGTGACTTCAACGGGAACACTTGTTTTGCAGAGGCTTGGCTTCGAGCAAGCAAAAACGGGAATCCGACAGGCGCACTTGCATTCCTTGGTTCAACAATCAATCAGGACTGGGATCCACCTATGACAGCACAGGACGAAATGATTGATATTATTACTGAATCTTTGTCTGGCAACATAAAGCGCACCATCGGAGGTATTTCTTTCAATGGATATTTCCGTATGATTCAGGATCATCCAAGTTCAGGAAATGATGGAAACGGACCAAGAACCGCCGACGCCTGGACAATCTTTGGTGACCCGTCGACTATGTTCCGCAGTACGACTCCACAGGAAATGACTATTACCCATCCGAGCGTACTTACTGTAGGACAGAACGCCGTTGAAGTAAGCAGCAATGCTGAAGGAACTCTTGTTGCTATTACAAGAGTGGTTGACGGAGAGGTTGTAATTCTCGGTGCCGGTTATGCCGACAATGGTACTGCAACTATTGACATTGCTGGATTAGAAGGACCTTGCACTGTTAAGATTACTGCAACTGCATACAACAAGGTAACTTATCAGGCAGAAATAATGGTGATTGTTCCCGAAGGTCCGTATGTTGTTAATGGTGGCTACACAATAAACGACAGCGAAGGCAACGGCAATGGCGCAGTCGACAATGGAGAGACAATAAAACTTAATTACACCTTGAATAATGTCGGTGTCGCAGTAGCTAACAATGTAAATATGACGATTTCTTCGTCAAGCGATGACATTACATTAACAGACGACAGTGAAGCATTTGGCGACATTGCAGCAGAAGGCACTTCTACAAAGGAAAATGCTTTTTCGTTCTCAGTACGTGACGGCATAGTTGACCAGACAAGTATTCCATTTTCTTACAGCGTTGTAGCCGACAATTCGGAAACGAGAAATGGAAACTTTACAATGGTTGTAAACGCTCCAAAACCAGAAATTGAATTCGTCCGCGTTGACGATTCTGAAAACGGCAACAACAACAGTATGATTGATGCCGGAGAAACGGTAAAACTGGTATTCAGCATAAGCAATACAGGACATAATCAACTTGCTGTAGGAACAGCAACTATTGCTTGTGGCGATGCAGAAGTTACCATAGTTACTGGCGAAGTCGAGACATCGGTAATAGCCGCAAACGGTTCGCAGAATGTAATATTCGAAGTTACTGTTTCTGAAAACGTTCAGGCTGGCTCTACATTGAACTTTGCTGTAACCGAAACTGCAGGAATGTACACTGCACGTCTCAACATTGGTTTGGCTGCTGGCTTGCAGATTGAAGATTGGGAAAGCAACAGCTTCGATTCTTATGCGTGGGAAAACAATAGTGCTGTACCTTGGACAATAGTTTCGACAGGCGCTTACGCAGGACAATACTGTGCAAAATCAGGCAATATTGGCCATAGTGCAACTAGCGACCTTACAATTACATTGGAAGTTCTCAATGCCGACAATGTAGAGTTCTACAAGAAAGTTTCGTGCGAAAATCCAGGTTCTAGCTGGTGGAGTAGTGGATACTACGACTACCTCGCATTCTACATCGATGGCGACATGAAAGGCCAATGGGCTGGTACAAGCGACAACTGGAGTTTGCAGACATATCCTGTATCTGCAGGCTCTCACACACTGAAATGGTCTTATGTTAAAGACTATTCAGAAACAGGCGGTAGCGACTGCGCATGGGTTGACGATATAAAGTTGCCAGCACATGCAAACTCAACCGTCAGCATACATACCGACATCGAAGTTGCCGAAAACACAATGGACAGCGCGATCATGAGCCATCCGATTTTCGTTCCCCTTCGCATCAAAAAAACCGTCCTCT
>CAJOEG010000095.1 GCA_905233405.1 uncultured Bacteroidales bacterium
AGCGCCGCCATTACTTTGGTCGGTTTGCCACAACAGGTTGGAACAGTCGGAACGTCCGCCTGTACCGCCGGCGCCACCGCCGCCACCACCGTAGCCAGCGCCACCATTTCCTGAAATGCCAGGAGCAAATAATTCTCCAAAATCTGAGTTAACAATGGTTCTGATACTTCCTGTTTCGCCTGTTATTCCTGCAGAACCAGCACCTCCATTTCCGCCAGTGCCACCGTTTTCTGCATCGCAATATGTACCTGCATCGGCATTGGTACCGTTGGTTCCTCTGCTGCCACCTTTGCCGTTCGTGCTATTGGAGTTGGTTGCGTTGTTTCCGACACCGCCACCAGCAGCAGCACCATCTCCACCTTGCTGAGCGCCAGAGCCTCCGTGATTACGACCGTTGGCTGCCGCGCCAGGATTACCCTGTCTTCCCTGTTTGCCGTTACCAGCAACGCCAGGTTTCAACTGGCATCTTACGATTTCGTAGTTAGTACAACTCTTTAAATAAACTGCATAGTTGGATACACCGTAGTTGGTTTCAATTACAACCTGCTCTTCCGATGGAGTAAGTTCGGTAGGGTAGAACCTATATACAAGTCCTGATGTCGGCTTGCAGGTTTCGTTGAATGTACAGCCTACCGCCGATTCTACAGTCGTTGGACTTGCCCAACTTGACGAAACGCTGACATACTTGGATGTTCCTGTCTGTCCGTCGCGGACGCCGACACGCGGAGTTAATGTCGTTTCTGTACAAGGATTTATGTTGCCGTAACAAATTTCGATTATATTTGAGTTTTCATAAAGTTTTATCTGGAAGTTTTCGGTATATGATGATGTACGGCAACTTGAGGAATAAGGAACCAGATTGTACCATTCTATCGTCAGTACGCCGCCCGTATAATTGCTGTAAATGTTTCCACCATACGGAGGATACAGGTCATGTAGCAATGCCAGAACCGAACTTGTGCTTGGCGCAGAAAGCGTTCCCGATGGTGCGCTGCCGAAGTTTATGAATCCGTTTGAGCAGACATAGATTTCTGTACCGCTGAAATAGGTTGTACCGCATAATGTAAAATCGAAAGGCAATGTTATCGGTATTGATGCATCGTCGCCGAAAGAACCGACTTGTGTGGTCGAGGTGTGCGGAATGCTTGTGTATGAAGAGTTGGCAGTTTCAAAAGACCAACCGCTGCAACTGTATATAGTTGCTGCCAGACCTTCATCCTGACTACTTGCAGGAATATCGTTTCGTGCATCGGCAGTTTCAATGGTTAGGTCCTGCAGACGGAATCCAGCCACGGCATCTCCCTTTAGGGCTACTACGGATGGAGTTGCGCCAGTTCCTAGCACATTGGTGTTGGTACGGCGTATGGTTGTTGCACCTGCCGTCGATTTCTTCTTGTTGAAGCTGTCGAAATAACCGCCTTCGATGGTTACATTGCTCACAAGTTCAAGAGGATAGTCGATTTCGTATAAACCTTCTGCCATACGGATTATTGCGCCCGAACATTCCGACATCCTTAATGCCGATGATATGTCGGTCGGGTCGGAAGGTGTCATACCGCTGCCGTCACCGTTAACATCGACATAAACCACATTACAGTCGTTCATCGAGTTGACATCTATGATTTCCACTGATACGCTTGCCGTTCCCGAACATCCAAGTTGTGTGCTTACTGTTACCTGATAGGTTGTAGTTGCATCAGGCGAGACGCTTATTTCGGGACTGTTTGCACCAGTATCCCACAAGTACTGGCAGTTGTCACAGTTTGAAACTACGGTTGACAGAGTTACATCATCACCTGCGCAAAGCCTTACATATCCAGGCTGGATTGCAACCGTCGGACTTGGATAAACAACCACGTTCACGCTGTTGATGTCGGAGCAACTGTTCGACTGGTTTACATTTGTCTCTGGGTTGAACGAAGTTGTTGTGTTTGTGACTGTCACATAATATCTTGTCGTAGATGTCGGATTGCTGGTAGTGTTTGCTGTATTTGCTCCGTTAGACCACGAATAAGCCGTTGCCGGACTAGCCGTAACCGAAAGTTGTACCTCGTCGCCAGAACAGAATTCCGCAGGATTGGCATATACGGTAGTTATCTGTGGCTTAGGTGTGACGATTACGTATGTGTAGAACGAGTTTGTTCTGCTAGGCGTTGTTATCTGCAGTTCATACCAACCAGTCATTGCTGTGGTTGCGTTCTGCCTTGAAACCGAGGTGCCTGTTCCGATTTGTGTTCCGGTGGCATTTTGGTTTGCTCCGTTAAAGAACCATCTGTAGTTTGTGGCGTTGTTGACGTTTGAGCAGGAGAGTGTTATTGTAGCACCTTCGCAGACCGGTGAGTTTGAAGTAACATTTGCTATGATGTTGCAGTCGGTTGTTGCCTGGCCGTTAAGCCAACTCTGATGCTGCGAGTTGAAAAGTATTGTTCCTGCTTGCTTCGAGTAGTTGGTAATAAGGAAGATGTACCATTGACCAGACTGAGCATTTGGAATGTAGCACCATTCGGTAGCCTCTGTCGTATAACTGCAGTCGATGATGTTTCCTGTCGGGTAGCCGCCCATATCGCCTGAGTGGTTTCCGTTGGAAGGACGATGGCTGCCGTTGCTTGTGCTTGTGTTAAGACCGCTTGTACATCTTGTGCTGACAAGTTCTTCGGCGGTAGATGCGTAGAAAGGTCCCCAGCAGACGAAGTCAATATCATAGCCGTTGCTGTGTTCCATATAGATAAGCAGGTCGCCCGGATTGTCGATTCGCATATAGAACCAAGCAGGTGATGGGGTAGTGTAGCAGCAAGCAATGTCGGTGCCGCCACTGCTGAAGTCGGTAGCCTGAACATCGCTTGTGCCGGCAGGGAATGAATACGAACCTTCGTCGGTACAGAATGCCAATGCCTCGTTGCAGAAGTCGGCACTTACGCCACTGCGGAGTTGCTTGAGTTGATTTGTATTCTCGAAATTGTTGGTGTACCAAGCATCAACGCCGGATGCCTTCAATATTGTGTATTCTTCACGTTCGTCAGCTGTCATTTCGTCTATTGGTATTGACCTCAGGAATTCCAATCTTTCGTAGTTAATTTTCGACTGCGAAAACGAAGGAATTGCAAAGAAACTCACCGCGATGCACAATAAGAATCGTCTAACAAACATATTTTCACTATAAAAATTTCGCATACACTGTTATTTTTAGTTAAAAAATAATCTTATAAAATACTATTAATCAGTGTGTTGGTTTTGTGTTGGCAAAAATCGAACTACACCTATAACGACCGCAATTTAAACATTTTTTAATATATGGACAAGATATTTTTAAATTTTTAACAGGTGGTCTGTTGCAATAACGTTTGGTTTGCGAAAAGGTTGCCCGTTTTTTGAGTTAAAAGTTTCAAGTTTCACGTTCAACGTTTAAAGTTTCAAGGGTTCAAAGTTGTTATTTTACAATTTGTTTAATATGATATATGCCTGATAATCAGAATTTAGTGCGCCGTATTTGCATTTTGAAAAAAATATTAACACAAAAAATTGTATTGATGAAAAAAGTAGTATCTTTGCAGTCCAAAATTTTTGGAACATTTAAGGTAAAAATAAATTAAAAGTTAAGTAAAAATATGGCACATCATCAGTCAGCAAAGAAGAGAATCAGACAGATTGAAGCAAGAAGGTTGCACAATAAGTTTTATGCACGTACATCGCGTAATGCTGTTCGCGCATTGAGAGCTATGTCGGTTAAGTCCGAGGCAGAGGCAATGCTTCCGAAGGTTGCAAAAATGTTGGACAAATTGGCAAAGAAAAATGTCATCCACGCCAACAAGGCTGCAAACCTCAAGTCTTCTTTGACAAAGCACGTCAACCAATTATCATAATTGGGTTGAACACAAAATGTAAGACGTTGCTGTTTCGCTTTAGAGCGAAGCAGTTTTTTTGTTTGTACACGTATGGACAATAGAAAAAGTATAAAGGAATGGTCGGAGGACGAGCGTCCACGCGAAAAACTTATAAACCTCGGTCCCAAGGCTCTGACAGCGGCAGAACTGTTGGCGATACTGATTAGTTCGGGTTGCAAGCGGAAAAGTGCGCTCGACATTGCTCGTGAAATCCTGACCGACTGCGACAACAAAATTGACAATCTTTGTCGCCTTACATACAGCGACTTGCTGAAGTATGAGGGCATAGGCGAGGCTAGGGCTGTGACCATAGCCGCGGCAGTAGAACTTGTCCGCAGGCGTGAAAATGTAGCTGCTGGGCAAATCCTTGGTAGCGAAGATATTTTCAGGGCGGTAGTGTCGAAGGTGGTAGACGAAAACCGCGAGTACGCATACGCCTTGTACCTTAATAACTCAAACGGATTAATCAGGTTGGTGAATGTCGGGATTGGTGGAATTGACTCCACATTAGTCGATGTAAGGGTTGTGATTGCTGAAGCATTGAGGTTGAATGCCTGTGCCGTGGCGTTTGTTCACAATCATCCGTCAGGCAACCTGACGCCAAGCCGCCTTGACGACGAACTGACAAACAATCTGTCGAAGGCTTGTTCGCTGATGAAAATTCGTTTTATCGACCACGTGATAATAAGTAGCAACGGCAAGGACTACTATAGCTATCACGATAAGGGAAGAGTGTAGTGGACTATGTCTGTTTGAAAGTTTCTAAGTTTCAAGGTTTCTAAGTTGCTGACAAGATGCAAAAACGAAAGGTTTCTGGTTTAATAGTTTCAAATTCTCGACCTTTAGCTCAGCGTAAGCTAAATCTTTAAACGCCGCAGGCATCAAACCTTTGAACTCTTAAACACTCAAACGGCGTCAGCCATTGAAACGTGAACGGCGTAGCCCTCAACGAAGTTAAACATATAAACGCCGTAGGCATATAAACAGGCGAAACCCTATATATTGTAACCAAAATTAGTTAAATCTCTGTCGTTGTTGCGCCAGTCCTTTTCTACCTTGACGAAAGTTTCAAGGAAAACCTTTTTGCCGAAGAACTTTTCTATATCAATGCGGGCTTCCGTTCCGACTTTCTTTATCGAGGCTCCCTTGTTGCCAATGATAATACCTTTCTGTGACGGGCGTTCCACTATTATTACAGCCTTTATACGTATGATGTCGGGACTTTCCTTGAATTCTTCAACAGCAACTTCGCACGAATATGGGATTTCCTTCTTGTAGTTGAGCAGAATTTTTTCGCGGATGATTTCCGAAACGATGAAACGCTCGGTCTTGTCAGTAAGCTGGTCTTTTGGGAACCATGCAGGTCCTTCGGGCAGCAGCGAAACTATTTCGTTGAAAACGGTGTCGAGGTTGGTGCCGTTGAGTGCCGAAATTTCAAAAATCTTCGCGTTTGGCAGGCGGTTTTCCCAGAAGAGACGTAGATTCTCAACTTCTTCATTACTAACAAGGTCAATCTTGTTTATGAGGCAGAGCACTGGAATTTTCACTTTGCTAAGCCGCTCGATGTATTCCGCATTTTTCTCGGCAGACTCCACGACATCGGTCACATACAAAAATACATCTGCATCGTCGAACGAAACGGAAACGAAGTCCATCATCTTTTCTTGCAGCTTGTAGTTGGGCTTTATGATTCCGGGAGTGTCGCTATAAACAATCTGGAAATCGTCGCCGTTGACTATGCCGAGAATCCTATGGCGCGTAGTCTGTGATTTCGATGTTATTATAGAAATTCTTTCGCCTACGAGGGCATTCATTAGTGTTGATTTTCCGACATTTGGGTTGCCTATAATATTTACAAAACCTGAACGATGCATAATTTAGTTTTTTGCAAAGGTAAATCTATTTTGTGTACTTCTCGACAATTTCCAATAGTTGTCCGCGATTTATCGGTTTTGCCAGGAAGTCGTTGAACAACATATATTCATTTTCTTTCATATTGTTCACTGCCGACGATGCTACAATGTTGGTGTTTGGTTTCTGTTTTTTTATAAATTTTGTAGCTTCAATTCCGTTCAAATCAGGCATTTTCAAGTCCATAATGACAAGGCTATAGTCGAATTTTTCAGCCATCTCAACTGCACGATACCCGCCGTCGGCATACTCTACGGCATATCCTTCGCGTTCCAAGATTACACTTAGTAACTTGAAGTTTATGGGTTCATCGTCAACGACTAAAATTGTGCCTTTGTTCATCGTGTGAAATTGTCAATACAAACTTACATAAAAAATCTGATTTTTATGCCAGTAGATAAAAATTAAAAAAGTCAAGCCACATTTGCTATCTTTGTAAGCGGAGTTGACATAGCGGTC
>CAJOEG010000096.1 GCA_905233405.1 uncultured Bacteroidales bacterium
ACCCAGCAAGTGCTGCACGGACAATACTGCTCGTCCAATATTGACCATAATCATCATCTGGAGCTTGAAATCCATAACTATTACAATAGCCTGTATTGGGCAAAAATATGCTGTTGCCATTTAATCCTGTAAATCTCATGACTACAGTACCATTAAGTGTATCTAATGCCATAACACAGCAACTCATCAACTCATTATAATCTGCTATTGTAGGAATTCTCCAGTTCGGACCCCAATTTATAGTGGCGGCATCATCGGATGATTCCAAGTGCGTAAGACCGTCAACAAATCCATTATATCCCATTTCCGGATCCGTACAATATTTTGTCAATGTACTGCAATTGGGTTCTGCATAAAAAGCATATTTGCCAACTCCATAAGTTTCCTTTGTCGTAGTTTCTCCCCATGCATAATAGTTTCCTTGTTCCTCTGGTGCGCTTGCACCTATATTGCAAGTCGCCCACTTATTTCCACTAGGCAAAGCCAAATCCACAAACTCGCGTACATCGGTAAGGACATTTCCTTGAGTACCATTTGCATTGTCAATTTCAAAACGGTGCGATTCCCACTTGCCCGTGGCACCATTATACACAAGCACATCGCCATCGCCTGCATCCGACACATCAAGGTCGAAGCCATCAATTTTTCCTGCCACCAAAGCATAATTTGAAACCAAGGAATAGAAACCACTTGCCAGTTCAATATACCCCAAATCGACAAAATCTTCCGCCATATCGGACTGGTACTCAAGATGCATCCAATAGGCACCATCGCCCCACGATATTTCATCAAAACCAATGCTAGGAGCACCGTTGCAACCGTATGCAATCATATCTCGGTCAAGCCGAAACAGCACATTTCCATCCGAATCAGTTTCCGTCTGGTATATGGCGCAAAATATCGGCTCATCATCATTATCAGCATCGTAGAAAGTCACGCGAAGATTGACTGCCGTATTTGCAACAGCCTCATTGTTAGCATCGTGTATGGTTGCGGAAAAGTTTACCGCCTGCGGAAATTCCTGCGCCATCGCCTGCGAGCAGACTAATGACACGCAGAATATCAACACGGCCAAATATTTTATGCAATTATAATTTTTCATATTCTGCCCATTAATTATCAACCTTTTATCATCTTTACACTTTTGCCACCCACCTTTATTATATAGGTACCCCGCGGAATGTGCGACACATCAATGGCGACTTCCTCCGCAAAACTCGACATTTGCACAGAATGGACAATCCGTCCACCCATATCATATATTTCTACCTGCTTGTGAGTGTCAAACGCTTCTGGATTCTCAAACACAAGATATACAATATATTCGGCAGGATTCGGATAGACGGAAATACCACTTTCCAACACTATATGACCAGTTTCCGAAACTATCTCGTTGTGAAAATCGCCTTCGCCGTATTCCGACGTAATAGTCAGCGAACCATTTGCTCCACTCAACGAAATTCCAAACGACGAACCTGCCGTAGCACTTACATCTCCGTTACTGACCGCAACCTGCGGAAACGACAAGCGTTCCAACGACTGCGAATGCAAATCAAATGAAACAACCGCCAGAATTATTGCACCAACTATATAGACTAACTTATTCTTACTCATAATACAATATTTACTCAACTAATACTTATATAAAAATCAAAGGTCAAAATTAAACATTATTCTTCAACAAAACAAGCTTTTTTGATTATTTTTGCAATCGAATTTATTTGAAATTGACCAATGACAACAAACAGAACCATATTCACGGCAAAGACAAAAATGGCCGAAATTATTACTGACTACTCGCTGCTTACAATCATCGATAGGCTCAACATAAAGTTGGGATTCGGAGATGCCAGCATTGACGAAATTTGCCGTCGTCACAACCTTTCTACCGACCTTTTCCTGATGATTTGCCGCGTGTATGCCATTGACGGATTTGCTCCCGACATCAGCAACCTAACCAACGGCGACATTCCAAAGTTAATCGGTTACTTGCAACGCACACACAAATACTGGATTGAGAGTTTCTTCCCAAATTTGCACATCAACATTCACACAATGCTCGAGTCGTGCGACGAAAAAAGTGCGAAAATCCTCAACAAGTTCTACGACGACTACGACGACGAAATCCAAAAACACCTCGACTACGAAGAAAATACCGTTTTTCCATACATAATTTCGCTTGGCGAAGGCAAGAAAGATGTTTCCAACAAATTCTGCATCAAGGATTTCGAGGAGAACCACAGCAATATTGAGGAGAAACTGCACGATTTGAAGAACATTGTTATAAAGTACCTTCCCGAAAATGCTTCACAGCAGTCGCGCATAAACGTACTGAACGAAATTTTCAAGATTGAGAACGACCTCAACAAGCACTCTGTCATCGAGAACAAAATCCTTATTCCGTTGGTTTCTAAATACGAATAAAATGAGCGGAAAAATCAAGATAACGATAATAGAACCGTCGGAAATTGTCACCACAGGACTGAAACGGCTAATCGAACAGAACGGCAGTTTCAATGTGGCAAAAACTTTCAGCACATTGCAGGAATACGGAGGAACGCCTAACGGCAGCCCCGACATCATAATCATCAACCCGACGATAGTCGGCGACAGTGGCTACTCCGACCCGAGAAGTCTTTTGCAAGCAAACGACAACACTGCTATAATGGCGATAAACTACGGTCCCTACGACGAAGACGCTTTTCGCAGTTACGACGGTTACATCAGCATTTTCAACACGCGCGAACAGATTGAAAAACGGCTGTCGGCTGCCCTAAAGAACTCTTCCGAAAAGGAAACCTACGATGACAGCAACGAGCTTTCGGTACGCGAGCGCGAAATTCTAACCGCTGTCGCAAAAGGTAAGACCAACAAGGAAATCGCCGACGAGTTCAACATTTCAATCCACACGGTAATATCTCACCGCAAGAACATTTCACACAAGCTGGGCATCAACAGTATCGCTGGTCTGACGATTTATGCTGTGATGAACAAACTGCTTGATGTAGAAGACTTTTAAAACATTTCACAATGAAAAATCCTAACCGTAAAGCAACAGTCTGGACGATAATAATAATTGTCGTCACCTGCTTTCTGCTATACGGTCAATCGTTGTCAAACGGCTACAACATTGACGACGACTATGTGTGCGAAAAACACCAACTTGTGCAGCAGGGTATCAAGGGAATCCCTGAAATTTTTGCCTCAAGGTACAACAATAGCGGAGGAGTAATGTTCGGTTACCGTCCTGTGACAATCGCCGTTTATGCCATCGAGTACCAGATTTTTGGCGAATCGCCAGCCGTCGGGCATTTTTTCAACATCATATACTACATTATTGTCTGCATAATTCTGTTTTTCTTCCTTCGCAACCTGCTGAAAACCAAGTTTGCTTCAACTATTCGTGTATTGCCGATAATAGCCACAGTCATATTTATGACACACGCAATCCATACAGAAGTAGTTCTCAGCCTCAAGAACCGCGAGGAAATTCTCTGCCTAATCTTCTGCCTGTCGTCGGCAATGCTCGCCCTGCGCTACTACGACAAACGCAGAATCATCGACATAATTTTTGCAATAATTCTGCTCGGAGTCGGCTTCCTGACAAAGGAATCGGCAATAGTTTTCCTCGCCATAACACCACTGTCTATCATCTTCTTCCGCACCGACATAAAACTTCCGACATTTTCTGGAGCAGGCAAGAAAATCACAACATTCTTTAAAAGAAACATTTTCCTGACGACATTCGGGTGCTTGGTTTTAGCATTATTAACAGCAAGAGTGATAGTCAACTGGAAATTGGGGTACACTCCAGCACTTTTCAACGGCATATTGCTTAAGACTATGTATTTTGTATTCTTGTTTTCGTATATCATTGTAATAATCAAACGATACGGCAAAGAAATCTTATGCAAACGAAACATAATTCTTTGGTCATTTGTATTGGTTCTGACGATATTATGGAGCTATTGGGCATTAATCGTTGCGACAATATTGCTGCTTGTCTCTCTATCAGAAAACAATGAAATCGCAGTAACACCAAACTGGAAAATCAACAAATCGTGGCAAAGGATTAAAGTTATTCTTCCTTTTGCCCTGATACTGATAATTGCCACAGTTACAATCGCCATAGCGCACTACCTTCCCGATTCGATGTTGCCGAAAAGCAATGCGGTGATGTCGAAATGGCAGAACCCGATTTTTGCAGAAGAATCGGCAGGAAACCGCTTCGCAATCGCAATGTACAGCCTAATTTTCTACCTGAAACTGCTGTTTGTCCCCTACCCTTTGCGCTACTACTACGGCTACCGCATAATCCCCGATGTCGGACTTGAAAATCCAATAGTAATATTGTCAATCGTTGTGTATATTGCACTTATAGCCATAGCAATATGGCTGTTCAACAGACGCAACTTAATATCGTACGGAATACTTTTCTACTTGATTGGCATATTCCCGTTCTCGAACCTTTTCTTCCCTTTCACGGGAATTATCGGAGAACGAATGCTTTTTGGTCCGGGCATAGGTTTTGCCATAGTTATCGGATCCCTTATATTTATTGTCGTAAAAGCCAAGAAAGATGTAAGTAAAGGGAAAAAAGTCGCGATTTCATTAATTACTGCAATAATTGTAATCCCTAATATCATTTTGAGCATAAACCGCAATTCCACGTGGAAAGACCGCGAAACACTATTCTGCTACGATATGAAATACCTTGAGGAAAGTGCGAAGGCTAATGTCATTTATGCCAACCTGCTGAGTAGAAAAGTTTACGACAATCCTGCCCGAATGGGTACGGAAAAATCTATGCGCGACATCAAGGATGCAGAGAAGATGTATCGTCAGGCTCTCGACATTGATTCCACCTACGCAAACGCCTGGTATAACCTTGCATATCTACGTCAGATCGTCTATCATGACTACGACAATTCTGAGCAGATGTTCAAAAAGGCTCTGGGATATGATTCTACACTCAATAACTCATACTATTTCCTTGGTATGGCGGAAGTTATGAAAGGCAAGTACTCCGAAGCCATTGAAAACCTAAAAAAATATTCGCAAGCAGAAACATACGACAACAAGTTCTACGACCTCACATATTTTTTCATTGGAAAGTCGTACTTTGAACTTGGTGACAACACAAAAGCCACTGAATATTACAAACTTTGCATCGACAGTCTGCACGATGAAAATTTCCAGCATGTAGTCCACGAATTGAGCAAATTCGTTGAGACAACAAAAGATTACGCACTCGGAATCAGTCTTGGCAAGCAGGAAGTTAGCCATTTCCCCGACAAGGACTTGCCCTACGTCGACCTTGGCAACTACTATATGATGGCTGCCGACACCATTAATGCCATCGAAAACTGGGAAATCGCCTACGACAGGTATAAGGGCAACAAGAACATTGCGGCAACCCTATACAACTATTTCAATGGCAAAGGAAATACGGAAAAAGCAGAGTATTATCTAAAGGAATTGTCTAGCAATTAATCGAACTCTTATTCCTTGTTCTTTGAGTCTTTCAGCCACTTGCAATTTGCAAATTCTGGCATCGCCAGGCACTTGTCCTCCATTGCCCGCATTTTCTCCTGCTCCTCTGGAGTCTTGTCGTCGTAGCCCAGCAAATGCAAAATGGCGTGGATTATGACCCTAAAGATTTCGGTATCCTCTGTGTCGTAGGTCTTTGCATTGTCGGCAACCCTGTCGACACTTATATATATTTCGCCCGAAATCTTATCACATCCTTCTTCGGTATTGTCAAACGTAATAACATCAGTATAGTAGTCGTGCTTCAAGTATTCCTTGTTCATATTCAGCAAAAACTCGTCTGAACAAAAAATGTATTCAATCTTTCCTACCTTCTTTTTGTGAGATTCGATAACAGATTTAATCCAATTTTTCAAAGCAATATACTTTACCCTTGGTCTTTCTACATCTTCACAGAAAAAATCTACTGCCATAATTACTTCTCCTTTAAATTCTTTAAATATTCCTTGTATTTGTTTTTATAATAATCTCTTAACTTCAAATTCGACACTTGCAGCAATTCGTTGAACCTAATTTCGCTTTCCTTTTCCTCGAAAGCCTTGTCGGGATTGCTGAGTTTGTATTCCTTTGCCTCGTGCGACTGGCGCTTCTGCTCGGTTTCGCGCTCGTTCTGGCTGTTTTCTGCCTGTAGTGCTCCTGACGGTTTACTGTCTGCTGCGTGACGTTACGATTCACCAAATCCCTGATGTTCTGCTCCATCATCTTGTTGGCTTCCTTCAGATACTTGGCTGCATCGGGACTAAGTTCTCCATTCATCATATCGTTCATCATCTTCTGCATCATCTCCTGCTGCATAAGCATTTTTGCAAGTTGCTCGCCGCTCTGCGCCTGCTGACCATTTTTCTTCATCTGGTCTAGCATCTGCTGCATCTGCTGTTTCAGTTGCTGCTGCATATCGCGCATCTGTCCCATCTGCTTTTGCTGCGGCTGTCCCTGTCCTTTGTTCTTGCACTTGTTGCAACTAGAACTCGAACTAGAATTGTTTTGCATCTGCTGCTGTTGCATCTGGTCGAGAAGTTCGGAAAGCAACAAAGCAAGATTGTTTGCCGAAGTCAATACCTTCTGCTGAGAAGTCTGCGCCTGATATTTCTGCGAATTACCCAAGAAATCCATTACCGACGACAAACCTTTGCGAATCTCCATGACATCCTTTGAGACCATCGAAGCCATACCCGGCACCCGTGCCGACAATGCATTGATAGAATCCCTGATTACAGCAAAGTTATCGGTTATATTCTTCTGACGGACAACAAAATCCTTGTACTGCGGCGACTTGTACGACAAAGGCTTCATTCCCGACATTATGTCTTCCTGGTCGAACGAGAAAGTGAGCACATTTTCGAGCAACTGCCTTACGTTCTCCATATTCTCGCCGTTCTCCTCCATCTCCATCTGCGCCATCATCGAGTTCATCTTCTCCGAAAGCTGCTGCATCTTCTGCGAACTGTTCTTCTGCTTGTCCGATGCCTTGTTGTTCTTGTTGTCGTTAAGGTCGTCGCTGGACTGCTGCATCTCGTTTGAGATGTCGTTCATATCTTCTTTGAAATCCTGCAAAGGCATTGGTTCCTTCAAGTCGGAATTCTTGTCCAATGTCTTCTCGTACTCTTCTTTCAACTTATCGAACTGCTCGTTGAGTTCGTTCTGTTCCTTTTTCAGTTCTTCCTGCGACTTGCTCTTATCCTTGGTTTCTTCGGCGAGTTTCTTTTCCTTCTCGGCAAGGTTCTCCATCTGGTCGGCAATGCTCTTCACACGCTCCTCGACCTCTGAACGTTTCAGCAGTTCGAGAGTGTTGTCCATGTTCTGCTCCATCTCCTCGACCGACATCTTGAACTCCTCCGACTTCTTGAAAAACTCGTCCTTGTTGAAGTCCTCCATCAATTTCTTCATCTCCTCAATCATCTGGCGCATCTCGTCAGTCATAAGGTTTTCCATGAGGGCGTTTATTTCGGCCTGCTTCTTCAGAAGTTCCTCGCTCTTCGAGAATTGCTCCTTTGCCTGCTGAAGCTGGTTCTGCTCCTGCTTTATCTGCTCCATAAGCTGTTCGAGCTGGTCTTCCTTCTCGATGATGTCCTGCATAAGTTGCGAACGGTCGTATGGAGAAAGGCTTTCGTTGACAAGTTTGCGTTTCAACTCATCGATGCTCTTCTTGATGTCCTCGCTGATTTTCTTTGCCTCATCAACCTTGTTCTCAGTTTCGTTGTTGGTCTGGTCGCTCATATCCTGCAAGTCCTGAGCCGACGGAATATTGAATTCCATAACCTTTGAGCGAGCAGTCTTTGGTCCGCTGTAACCATCATTGTCGGCGACCTCGAAATAGTACGTAAGCTTGTTGCCGGTATGCTCAACCGATGCAAAATCAAACGCATAGTAGAAATCCTGCGAACTCAGCCTCTGAGAAAACTGCACTGGTGACTTTGAAATTTCCTTGTCGCCGTCAAAACAATGGAAAGTCAGACGAGTGAAGCCATAGTCGTCATCAATTGCACCCTTGAAATACACGATTGCAGGATTGGTGCTGTCCTTCGCTTCATTTACAACAATTGCCGGATAAAGGTCTGGAATTACGCGGATGCGATACTTGATGTCAACAAGTTCGCTGAAATAGTCGTTGGCGACAAACAGCGAATAGTCACTGCTGGCGGTTATGCGTTTGCTCAACTTGTACTCGTTGTTGTTCTTTTCTGTCGGCAGAATGGTGCTATCCATCACTACAACAAGCGAATCGAGGTTTGCAGTTCCGAAAGTCCAAACCACATTTGAGCCAATCGGCACTTCCATATCACCGGAGTTCTTGATTTCAATGGCATCGAGACCAGTATAAGCCATAGGCGTAATGTTCACCTTGAAATCCAGAATTATAGGTGCTGGCAAAACGCTCACCTCGTAATCCTTCGACTCTACATCCTGTGCCGTAAAATAGAACTTGAACGAATTATTGAGCGTCTTGAAGTCGTACTTGAAGGTCGATGCCGACAGTTTTTCCATGTAGAAGGCATTTCCACCAAAGTTTATCATTACCTGTTCGGGAACGTAGTCACCTTTGACAGAAAGATTTACAGTAAAATCATCGCCCTGCCTTACCTGCAGCGAATCGTTTTCCAAGTAGAAAGCAAACGGTGCTGGCATCTCGAAATGCTCGTCGTACTTCACAATTCGCTCGGTGCCTTCGGTAACGATTGCCGGCTTGAACGAAATTATCAGCAAAAAAACCAGCACGACAGGAGCCAAATACACCAGATACTTGACATTCTTCTTTATCTTTATTGCAGACAGGAACGGTATTGGCGAAAGTTTCTCGATTCTCTGCGAGATACTTGCATAAATAAGGTCGCGAGTTTCAGAATTCGTCTCCAGCAACGAGTTGAGTTCCAAAGTGTTCTGCAACTTGTCGGCAACTTCGGGGAAATGCTTGCCAAGAATGCGGCTGGCCTCGGAATACGACAAGCGTTTGCCGATTTTCATAAGCTTCAGCAACGGCCAGAGTATCATAGTTACAAAGACAATCGCATAGAGCGTTATCGAGGATACAAATAGTGCGGTACGGAAAGCCGACGAGAATCTGCCGTAATATTCCGCTATCACAATAATGAGATACCACAGACCTGAAATGGCGAGCGCAAGTATAACACCCTTTACTATCTTGTTCAGATAGTATTTCCTGATAAACTTATCAAGTTTGGAAATCAGTATGTTATACTTTTCGTCCATTTAAATTTCAAAACGAACAAAAATAGTAAAAAATGGCGATACTGTCAAAATAAAAATTAAGTATGGATAATTAATAATGGGCAAACAAACAGAACTACATCCAACCCAATATACCGAAGTTAGTGAATTTGTTAATCGTCAAGATTATTTGTCAGAATAATGTCCGCGAAGAGATACGACGTTAATAATCTGATCTTCTTCGTACACCTCATAAATAAGACGATTTTTCTTGTCTATATGCCGCGACCAGAAACCGGTCATATTTTTCTTCAATGGTTCAGGCTGACCAATTCCGTTTTTATAGTCAATAAGTATTGCTGTCAACAACTGCGTAATTTTTTTCAACGCTTGTTTGTTGCCAGATTGTTTCCAATATTCCAAATCTTCTAACGCGTCAGGAGTATAGACTATTTCCATAAGTCTTCAATAGCAATTTTTACACACTCGCCACGTTTATATGCTTCGCGTCCGCGTTCTGCTTTTGCGACAATTTCCGGATTGTATTTTGGCTCGTCCTCCTTTGACACGGTCACTATAGCACCAAGTTTCCGCATGACGGACAAAAGCGCATTCATCTCTCTCTTATTCTTGCTATATTCTATTGTTACCGTACACATATATCTGATTTTTGACTTTGCAAAATTAGTAAAAAATAAGATTGTCTCAATATTTATGGTATATTAACCCAATATTATGATAATGCATGCAAGTTATTTGGAATATAGTGAAAAGGAGGAATTTGTATGTCAGAAAAAATTTATACTATAGAAGAATTAAAAAAGATGTTATCAGAAGTTTTAAGGAATTCTAAGGTAAAGAAGTAAAGATAGAATAATGATTTATCTGTATTATGGGGAACAATAAAAGAAAGTTTA
>CAJOEG010000097.1 GCA_905233405.1 uncultured Bacteroidales bacterium
GTCGAAGGTGTCAACTTCAAGCAGGAAATTGCTCCGCAGACAGGTTTCATCGAGAGAATTATTACCGAAACCAAGGATAAATCCAAGATTCCTGTTGCAAAGATTGTCGACAAGAACAAGGAAGTACTTGCAGTTTACAACTTGCCTGTAGGCGCACGTCTGATGAAGAACGAGAAAGACCAGATTAAGGCTGGTGACATCCTCATCAAGATGCCGAAGGTAGTAGGTAAGGGTGGTGATATCACGGGTGGTTTGCCACGTGTAACCGAGTTGTTTGAAGCTCGTAACCCATCCAACCCTGCTGTTGTATCCGAAATCGACGGTGTTGTTCAGTTCGGTAAGGTTAAGCGTGGTAACCGCGAAATCGAAATTGTTCCGAAGGAAGGCAACTCGAAGAAATACTTGGTTCCTCTATCAAAGCAGATACTTGTTCAGCCGAACGACTACATCAAGGCTGGTACTCCGCTTATCGATGGTGCTATCACTCCATCCGACATCCTTGCTATCAAGGGTCCGACCGCAGTTCAGGAATATCTTGTAAACGAAATTCAGGATGTTTACCGTCTGCAGGGTGTTAAGATTAACAACAAGCACTTCGAGGTAATTGTACGCCAGATGATGAGAAAGGTTCTCGTTGAAGACCCGGGCGACACCCAGTTCCTTGAGAATCAGGTTGTCGATAAGTGGGAATTCAGGCAGGAAAACGACTCTATCTTCGACAAGAAGGTAGTCGTTGACGCTGGTGATTCCGAGAATTTCACCGCTGGTCAGATAGTTTCGTACCGCAGACTTCGCGATGAAAATTCAATGTTGAAGCGTAAGGACAAGAAGTTGGTTGAGGCACGTCCAGCAATTCCAGCAACATCGAGTCAGGTATTGCAGGGTATCACCAAGGCTGCATTGCAGACATCAAGCTTTATGTCGGCTGCATCATTCCAGGAAACCACAAAGGTATTGAACGAGGCTGCTATCCGCGCTAAGGAAGATACTCTTGAAGGTATGAAGGAAAATGTTATCTGCGGTCACTTGATTCCTGCAGGAACAGGTCTTCGCGACTTCCAGAGCCTGCGCGTATGCAACAAGGCCGAGGTTGCTCCTTACCTTGAAACAATTGAACAAAACAACGAAATTTAATAGGCTATGGCAGAGAATAACAACCAGTTGAACATTGAATTGGACGAAAACGTTGCACAGGGAACGTATGCGAACCTTGCTGTCATCACTCACTCGTCGTCGGAATTTATACTTGACTTTGTAAGGGTTATGCCTGGTGTGCCGAAGTCGAAGGTGCAGTCGAGGATAATATTGACACCCGAACATGCAAAGAGGCTTATGCGAGCATTGCAGGACAATATCCAGAAGTTCGAGTCGAATTTTGGTCCGATAGAAGTTCAATCTTCAAAGTTGCCGATGAATTTCGGAGGCAATACTGCAAAGGCATAATAGATTATTAATATTTTAACCGATAGAAGAGAATGGCGAAAGTCATTCTCTTTTTTTGTCCTTTACCATTCCATTATCAAATCTTCACCACCTGCCTGTTATCACAAATTCCGACGTGCTATCCGCAGACTGAGCCTGTCGAAGTCAAGGATTATTGTTCATCCTTCCCTTCGATACTTCGACTAGCTTAGCAAGCGAAGCTCAGGGGGCGGGAATTATTGTTTTACCACCTGTCTATTTATCACCAGTTCCTTCGTGCTAATCCTTACATTGTATGTTCCGTCCGACAAACCAGCAAGGCGAAGTACAACCTCGTAGTCGTTCTGTGAGCAGTTGACCTTCTGTGTCTGTACCATTCTGCCGAGCATATCATAAACCTCAATAGTTGCCTGTACGTTGCCGAAATTCTCGAAATGCAATGTTAGGTTGTCATCAAAAGGATTGGGGAATGCCAGTACATCGGGTTCACCCAAATTTTCGGCAGGACAGTTTGCCACGATGATTTCCGATGCGGTACTTGTGCCATCGTAGTCAACCTGCACGAGGCGGTAGTAGTTGTCGCCACTGCGAGCACCGTAGTCGGTGTAGGCGTAGTTGAGTGGCTCTATTGAGTTGCCAGCACCAGCCACGCGTGCAATTTCCTTGAAGTTTATAGCATCGCTCGAACGTTCAAGCACAAAGAAATCGTTGTTCTTTTCGGTGGCGGTAGTCCATTCGATGAGAGAAGATTTGCCGTTGCAGTTAGCGGTGAAAGATGTGAGCTCGATGGGAAGGACAACAGCGCCACCATTCGACGAAGCGAATGTTGCGAAATATTCACCATCGCCAGCAGCCTTGGCGCCTACAGTAATTGTCAGCGGTTCTGCTGCGGTTATGCTACCTGCACCAGTGAAACTACCATCTATTGATGCCTTGCCAAGATTCTGCCAATAGAAACCACCTTTCTTTACAACAGCGACATTCAAATAAGATTTCAAGTCAGAAGCATCTTCCTCGAAACTATGATAGTTGTCGGCTGCGGCGTTCCAGCATAATTTAATGTTCGACAAAACTGTCGTTGCACTTGCACTTATCTTCCAGTTTTCGCGGTCGCTGGCGTGGTGAAGGCCTGCATCGTAGAGGTTGCCACTGTGATTCCACCAATCGGGCATACCCTCGCTGCCAGTAGCATACTGCACCGAAACATTGCTTGCCGTACTCGAACTTGCCTCAAACGGTGCATACAGGCTTGCCGTTCCAGTAGGGAATGTAAACGCACCGCTCATACCATTCTTGGTAACTTTGCCGTTTACATAACTGCTAGTGCTTGCACTAACCGTAGCACCCGAACCAAAGGTTACATTACCGTTTATTACGCCGTTGGTAAAGGTTGCGGTGCCGTTGATTGTTGGCTCCGTACTTGCTGTTATTCCGTTTGAATTATTAAATTCGACATTGTTGAATGTTGTTGCTCCGCTGATTGCCTGTGCTGATGTTCCTGCGAAAATCACAGAACCATCTCCAGATATTGCAGAACCATCGTTTGTGAAGTTGCCAGTAACGGTAAGGTCATATTCACCGAGATTGATGCCCATATTGCTCGACAAGGTTATGTTGTTACAGGTAACATCTGATGTCAATAATGGCTTTACATTAATATCACATTCAGTCCTCTTGTTAATTATGAATACATTGCTAGACTCTGTGGGAACACTAGTTGCTAGATGATATTTGCTGTCGCTTGAATTGTAAACAACCCAGTTGGATTTGGAATTCCAACCATTTGTTGGTCCGTTTTTACCCGCCCATACCATATCGCCATCGGATAAATCTAATCCATAGTTGCAGGGGCAGAAAGTGGTGTAATTATCTGCAGTTGCGCTAATTTGAATTATCTTCAATTCTACATCATCAATACGAACATTACTACTGCTGGTATTCGTAAGAGTCAAATTGAAATTTGTAACATTACCAGATATTGTTATTGTCCATATTTTTTCAGAACCAGAAATCGTAACATTGTCAGTACTTGTTGTTAAGTTGAAATTTTCATGGTTCGATTTGAATGTAAATAACATTTGGTAAGCACCACCTGTTGGAATATTAGATATAATCCATGCACCCGAACTGGGCAGCAAAAGTTCTGGAACAGTTCCACCTGCATAATGATCATCAACACCATCTCGTATATATGGGGCACCACTTTGACTATATGATAATGATTCGTCATTATACACAGATGTTCCTTCCTGAGCATATCCACCTGGAGTCGTTCCTGATGTACCTCCATCCCATGTTTCAGACCATAGAATTGTATTCAAAGGTGCATCATTAGGATTTACAGTGGCATATACTGCATAGTAAATTTTTTCACCTGTAACTCTTAAACCAGCAATCTGCACTCCTGTCATTATTGTTGGTCTATCTTGTCGTTCTTCAAATTCTGATTCCGCCCAGCCTACAAAATGTTTTTCTGTACAAGCATATTCCTCTGCTTCATCATCCTGCGGACCATTATCTCCAACATATTCATTAGGACTATAATCATAATCAGTCAATGCCAATCCGTTTGCTAGCCATGATATCGTTGCAATCCACATTGCATATAACCTTACATTGGCATTAACCTCTATTTCATCGCCGATTCTATAATTTGTTCCACTACCATTGGCAGCTGTATTCCATCTATCAAAGAAGAACCCTTCCATGCTTAAATTTCCAGGAGCCAGAACGGTTGCGTAATCCCCCGAATAGTATTCATTATTATCCTCTGGCACATCTCCTTCTGCTCCATTCGCATCATAAATAACAAAGAACTTATCAGAATGCGAACAATCAGTAGTATAATTTGTATAAGCATGCACTGGTGTCATTGCATATATCTCTACCTTAGAAATACGAACGCCATGATCTGAATCTGTACCTGAATTAGAAGTAATCCTCAGCCTGCCAGTTCCTGACAAAGCAGCACCATCTGTATATATATTTTCACCAGTCTGACTATTCCCAGATACTGTAACATCTTTCCATGTATTTGTTCCGTCACCAATGGTTAAACTATTATACAGTGCCCCACCAAATGTACCACCATAAACAATCACCTTTGAAAGTTTACTTAAATCAAATTCAGCGGATTGTATGTAGGAACCAGCATGAAATAGTCTATAACTCTGATCCGGTTTATTTGTAGTACTTCCGCTATATGACCAAGTATCGTATTGCAATGTTTGAATAAGAGTCTCTTCATATCTTGCAATATCCCTTACAGCAAATACAGCAAAATACGTGACATCGGATGTTACTGTAACACTTAGGTTTGTCCTCAAATCATCAGGAGCTTCGGAAAGATTATAATAGTCTGAATGTGTTGTCCAACCTACAAAAACTTTTGAACCGTCGCAATTACTTGAAGTTGGTGCAGGAACATCACCAGCGGGAATTATTGTTCCTTCACAATATGATTTTGATGTAATAGAACCGTTCACATTCCATGTGACATTGTAAGTTTCTTTTTCAGCAAAATTTATCCTAACCGTACAGTCACTAGATGGTGTTACAGTAAAACTATTTCCTGACTGTCTTACCGATGCTGCTCCTGATGTAATAGAATATGCAGGAGAATCATATTCGACACAATCATTAGGCGTTGCCGTAATAGTTGTGCCTGATAAAGAAACTGTTCCCAGCGAAATGTCACTTGATTGGGCTGTAATTGTGTATGAAGGGGCTGCTGTATAATTTACGGTTATCGAACTTATCCATATATATTGTGAAGAAACTAATTCTATATATGTAATTGACGTAGTAATGTCGAATGTATAATTATTAAAAGAACTACTATTGTTAATAGTTTGAGTACTAGAGCCATTAACTTTCAATGTGGCCGACTTTGATGTGTTATATCTCTTTGCACTTACGACTATCGAAGTCGGGGTTACCTGCCCTAATGCCGATAAATTCATTTTTATTGTACCTGCACCACCAGACTTTCCTAATTTCAAACCAGAACCACCAGAATAGTAAACATTTGTTGCAGTTACAACATTTCCAGACAAATAACTAGATCCTGCACTTACTATTGTAGAACAAGCGGTAGATGTTGTAATACTAGTTCCGTCTCCAGAACCTGTTTTAAATGTTATCGTATAACTATCCGCTTTTACAGCACCTATACCAATCATCATCATCCCCACCACCAGCATCACCCTCATCATCAACGAACGAAATGAAAAACTTTTGCGCACGGCAACTGCTTCGCTACTACGCACAAGCGAAGTACTTGATACTAAATGTATTGTATTCATATAAAACTTAAATTCAAATTCTTATTCAAAAAAGCGCGCAAAGGTAAGAAATAATTTAATGCGACAAGGTTTTCAAGAAAATAAAATTCAAGGGGCAATGTTTAATGCCTACGGCGTTTCAGGGCTGACGCCGTTTGAAGGTTTGATGGGCTACGCCCGTTTTAAGGCTTCTAGGTTTCTGTGGCTACGCCGTTTAACTTCGTTGAGGGCTTCGCCGTTCTGCCCGAAGGGCACTGAAAAGACAAAAAAATAGCGGAGCATCATTGCACCGCTATAAATTATTGTTTCATTGTGGTTGTTGTAGGGTTAGGTTTGAAACCGAACCCTACAATACACCACAAACATTATTGTTTTACAACATTCTTATTTATCACAAAATCATTCGTGCTGACCCTTACCGTGTAGGTTGCCGGTGGCAGATTGCTGAGATTCAAGATGGTCTCGTAGCT
>CAJOEG010000098.1 GCA_905233405.1 uncultured Bacteroidales bacterium
CCGAAGCTGTTGTGGTAGTTGCTGACGACACCGTTCATGTAGTTGGAGAGGAACTTCTCCTTCTCTTTGGTGTTGACAACGAAACCGTTGAGCGGGAATTCCGCATCGCAGTGCACGCATCTGACGAATTTGCAGTTCTTGTTCGCTTGGGGACACGCCCTGCAGGCGATCGCCCTCGATTGGAAGAGACTGAACTCCTTTCCGCATCTGGGACATATGAACCTGTGCGTGGATGAGAGCAACTTCTGCTACTGGCGATAACTCAACACCTAAGGCTATGCTTGCCGATGCCAAGGCTGGCTCTGTTCACAATCTTGCTTCGATTGGAATTATGTTTGCCGAAAGTCTCAACGGCTACGATGTAAGTCTTGACGTATATCGCTCTGCAACTTCGGAGGCTTCGGCGGAAGAGGGTGTTGAAGTATGGATTAACTCTTATCCTGATATTGTCAACGGTACTCCTGTAATGCTCGGCTATATTTCAAAGAACTATCAGACGGAAAGCGAAAATGTCGCAGCGGAAATAGAAGCAGGTTGGTACACCTATTCGTTCAACCTTAGAGATAGGGTAGGGGTCAACTATGTGATTCTTGTCGGAAAGGCAAACAATGCAGGTGGTGTATATGTTGACAACCTGAAAGTTGAGAAGACTGTTGACTGCCTTGCTCCGAGCGATCTTGTCGTAGAGTCGGAAGACGAGAACAATGTCGTTTTGTCTTGGTCTGATGCAAATGCAATTCAGGGAACTTGGACGGTAAGGTATTCGCTAAATGGTGGCAATGTGGTTGAAACTTCGGTTGACGAACCGCAGTTGACAATAACTGGACTTCAGGCTGGTTCAACTTATAGCATTTCTGCTGAGATTCAGGGCATTTGCGCTGCAGGAATGGAAAGCGACTGGTACAGCACGACCGTTGAGGCTACGACCAACTGCCTGCCACTTGACTTGCCGTATACACAGACATTCGCTGTTGTCGATGGCAATTTGCCCGATTGCTGGAAGTCGGTTGGCGATGGAAATATGGTTTGGTCGGTTAACAATGGCGCTGCTTATAAGCCAACGGGTTCTAGACAGAGTGTCACGCATCTGTTGTCGCCAAGTTTCAATTTCGATGGCGAAAAATATATGCTCGAGTTCGATGTCAAGCAGTCGACACTGAATGTTTCTCAATCGGATTTGCTGTACGTTCAGTTTATCACCGAGACAACAGAAACTATAAGTAATATTTCGATACAGAATTCTGCAGAAAACGGAATGGTGAGGATGTCTGTTGCAGTTCCGCAGTATTCGGGAATCGCTCAGTTCGACTTTGTACTTGATGGCTATCGCGAATGTGCAATCGACAGCGTTGTTGTAAGACATACGAGCCGCGAAGCCGATATTCTAACATTTGAGATTCCTGAGCAGACATCATCCGAAATAAATGCAGAAACTGCCGAAATCAATGTTGGTGTTGTCTATGGAACCGACATTACAGCATTGGCTCCAATATTTACGATTTCGGAAAAAGCAAGTGTAGATGTTGCTTCGGGCGAGGTGCGCGACTTCTCATCGCCAGTTGTTTATGTTGTGACGGCCGAAGATGCCGATTATACAAGGGAATGGACAGTAAATGTAAGCATAGATGAAAGTTCCTGCCCGAATCCGACTGCCGACGAAATAAATATTGTTGCTGCTGCGGATTATGTAGAACTGACCATTGCGCAGGTTTACAACGAAACTTCATACAACCTTAAGGTTTCGTCGCAGTCGATTGACCCCGAAACTGAGGCTGGTGATATATTTGATGGCGTTGTCGGAAATGTGTCATCGGTGGCAGGTTTGCACTACCATACCTATTATTATATATACGTACAGTCGAACTGCGGTGCATCGGGCTGGACTCAAACCGGCTTCACGACCCTATGTGGTTCTTACGAACTTCCATACACTCAGGATTTCTCTGCCGATGCAGAATGCTGGGAAATAATTGATGCAAATGATGATGGCAAGACGTGGAATTTGAATGGTAGTGAAGCTACTTATGTATTCTCAAGGACCAATCGGGCAGACGATTATCTTGTTTCTCCTATGATTTCGATAATTAGGAATGCTAAACTTGAATTTAAGTATAGGGTAGGTAATTTCTCATATCCAGAAACTTTCTCGGTGTATGTCGCAAACAGTTCCGATACGGTAATACTGGAAACTCTGACCGTCAACAACGAGGAATATAGGACTTTTGGTCCTGTTGATCTTTCCGATTTTGCAGGACAAGAGACAAGGATTATGATTAAATGCGAGTCTGATCCGTATATGTATCGCCTGTATGTCGATGACTTTAGCGTTTCGGTTTCTGATTATGTTTTTGATGTTTCTACAGTCGGACGCGGCACGGTTACTCCAAGCGGTAGGGTTGAAGTTGCCAATGGCGAAGACATAGTTTTTGCTATTATGCCAGATGATTATAATGAGTTGTTGTCGCTGACTTTGGATGGAGAAGATGTGATGGATGATATTGTAGAAGGAACATATACCGTTGCTGAAGTACATGATGAACATAGTCTTGTTGCTACATTTACAGAGCGATATGCAATAAACGCATCGGCTTCCGAAGGCGGACATATTGTTACCGAAGGCGTTACTGTAGTGGATAGGGGAGAGAGTGTTTCTTATGTTGTTATTCCCGATGACGACTATCGTTTAGGTTTGATAATGGTCGATGGCGAAGCTGTTCAACTTGAACAGGGAAGCTTTATATATACATTTGAAAATGTTGAAGCTGACCATATAATCAATGCTATATTCGAAAGGATAATATACCATACGGTACATGTTGTTGCTGATGCTAACGGCACTGTCGATCCAAGAGGCGATGTGAGAGTCGTTGATGGAGAAAACTTGTCGTTGGTTGTTATTCCAAATGATGGTTACAGGGTACGTAATTTTGTCGTGGACAACAATGATGTTACCGATTATTTGATTGCGAATGGAAATACATTCATTTTCGAGAATGTTATAGAAGATCATAATGTACACGCATCGTTTATTGAGAATACTTATTATACTATAACAGCAACTTGCGGAAACCACGGAACCATAACCCCAAGAGGCGAGATACCAGTGCTTAGTGGAAACGATCAGTCGTTTATTGTTACTGCAGATGACGGTTATCACATTGCTTCGGTAACTGTTGATGACGTTGATGTTACAAGTCAACTTTTGGATGGTGTCTATACATTCAATGATGTTGGTGAAGAACATTCGATACATGCCGAGTTTGCAATAAATACCTATATGGTAGTAGCGTATGCACAGGGAGGAACTATAACACCAAGCGGTTCTGTTTCTGTTAATCATGGCGACAATCTTACATTTGAGTTCTACCCTGACAATGAATATGAATTCTTTAATATGATGGTAGATAATCAGTCTGTTGAGGTGGACGGAAATATGTATTCTATTGATAATGTTACAGCTGATCATGTTGTCGTGGTAGTGTTTGTGCCTATGAATATTGTGAGATACGAAATAGAGGCTACTGCAGGTAATCATGGAACGATATTGCCAGGAGGACGTGTTCGTGTCGTTGAGGGTGAGAATCAGAATTTCCAGATAGTACCAGACGAGCATTACTACATTTCTTCTTTGTCGGTAGATGGCATTTCAGTCGCAGTTTCTGACGAATATCTGTTCGAGAATGTAACCTCAGACCATACAATTTCAGCAACATTTGAAGCCTACAAGCATACGGTAACAGCAATTGCTGGCTCACACGGAAGTGTAACTCCATCTGGTTCGGTAGAAGTTGATGAAGGGTCGAGCATCACGTTTGAGTTTTCTCCTAATGTCGGATATATGGTTTCGGAAGTGCTTGTCGATGGTGTGAATGTTGAATTTGCTGGAAATTCATACACATTGGAGAATGTGCTTGAAAATCATACGGTAAATGTTAACTTCGATTTGTTGCCTATGTGGTCGGTGACTGCTGTTGTTGGAGCACATGGTTCAATAGAACCGGAGGGAACCAATTATGTGCTGGATGGCGATAATATAGAATTTACCTTCATCCCCGATGAGGGATATATGCTCGACAGAGTAGTAGCCGATGGTCATGCAGTTGAGGTTGAAGGTAATACATATCTGTTCGAGAATGTAACCGAAGACCATTATATTTATGTTTCGTTTAGGAGTTTGGCATATTTTATTACGGCAACGGTTCGTGCTCACGGAACAATCTCGCCGTCGGGTGTAGTGGAACTTGAACCAGGAGCATCGCAGACATTTACTTTCAATCCGTACATTGGATACGAACTCGACAGTGTTTTCGTTGACGGCGACTATGTGGAGACTGATGGAAATACATATGAGTTTACCGATGTTTACAGCAATCATACGATTGAAGTAGCATTCAGACATATACCGGTTTCTATTGTCGATGAGGTTGTTTCTGCTTCGCTCTACCCGAATCCGAACGACGGTCGCTTTATGGTTGATTTTGCTGGCATAAGTGGCGATGTTGTTTACCAGTTGGTTGACGCAAGCGGTGCAATTGTCGATGTACGCGACATTTATGTTGACGAAGGAATGACAATGGAATTCTACCACGACTTGAAGCCTGGCGTTTATTTCGCAAGGTTCATTTCGGACGATAAGGTATTGGTGGAAAGATTTGTGGTAGAATAGCCCCCCTGAGTCGCTTCCTGAGCTTCGCTTGCTGCGGTGCATTGAGCGAAGTCGAAATGAGCCTGTCGAAGTATCGAAGGGTAAGTCGAAGTGGCGGTTAAACAATTGATAATTTAATAGCGGCGCAATGTATTGCGCCGTTATTTTTTGTATAAATGGTAGGCTTTTTATGAGGTCAAATATTGTTCATTTGAAAAAGTAGTTTAATAAATCTTAAAAAATAATTAAAATTTCTTTTGCATTTTAAAAATCTTTGTGTAAATTTGGTCTTTGATTCTGTAACTATGTTTTTATGGTTCAGAATATGTAAATATTTAGAGTAGATTTGTATATTTATTGTTGATTATTAATGAAGTAGAGTATGGAGAGATATTTATTAAGATTAATTTTAGGCATAGCAGTTATGTCTATATATTTGCCTGTTTTCTCGCAGGTTAAACTTTCTGACAGCGGTGTTACCAAATTTTACGATAACGGGACGCGCATTACGTATTTCGAAATGACTGATTTTCCGAATTCTGCTGAAATGCGTGAGTATGTTACAAAGATTGTGCTTGAGAATCCAGATATAAGCAGGGCTGTAATATACACAAACGGAGAAACTTTCATGTATGAGAGTTTGCAGCGAATTGAACCAGATATGATTGTTGATGCCGTAAACGATGCTTTGAAAGAGTACAAGGAGCAGAATGGCGATTTCCCGCCCAATGATTCTCCTAGTACGAATAAGCCGAAGTCAAATGTTACGGTAACGCCGCATAAGGCTACGGCAACTGCTGATGTAAAGTCGCAGCCGTCGGGTGCAAACCAGAAGTTTGAAGCAACCGAGAGAAAGTCGGCATCGCAGAACGGCGAACGCCAAATGAATGCGCTTCCTGTAGATGAAGTACGACAGGCTCCTGCTGTAGAAGGTCGCGATGCCAATACCAAAAGCCTCGAAAAATTTTCTCCGGCAAATAATAACACAAACAGTAAGAACAGATAAAATATACGACTATGAAAAATATATACCATATTTTATTGAGTAAGATGCTGTCTAAGGCAATTGTATTGGTGCTTGGTGCAATGCTTTTAGTATTGTATAGCGGAAAGTCGTATGGACAAACGACAGTAAAGATGGGACCTGATGGATCATCAAATACACTTCCGTTTAATAACTATTACAAGAATTCTTGGAACCAGATGATTTATACCTCAGAGGAAATTGGTGGTGCACAGACCATCTCTTCCATTAGTTTCTTGATTGGTGGTTTGCCAACTACGGCTTGGAATGCAACTAGCTTTAAAGTTTATATGGGTCATACCTCATTGTGCGTTTCTACTGGTTCGACAGATTTGGGAACTACGAATTGGGTTCCTGCTTCGAGCCTTACTCAGGTTTATTCCAGTACGAGTTATACTCCGACAACTGTCACCACTTATACTGATTTCGCACAAAATTGGTGGATAACCA
>CAJOEG010000099.1:0-6018 GCA_905233405.1 uncultured Bacteroidales bacterium
AAAATTTTCCGTTGGCAATGCTGATTGAAAGCACTTTGCCACTGAACTTGAAGTCTTCGGCTTCGATTGTGACATTGCGCTTCTTGCATTTGAGCAGGCATTTGAGCAGACTGAGCAGGTAGGTTATTTCCTTGCCGCGCTGTTCGTGCGAAAGTTCGTTTGTCATCTTAACAATCTCGGCATCAAAGCCAAAACCAATGCTGTTGATGAAATATTTAGTGCGTCTTTCTCCATTTTCGGAGAATGTTACCACGCCAACATCTTGTTTTGTGATGTTGTGCTTAAGAAGTCGCTCGATTGAAGCCTTGTAGTCGTTTTCCCAGCCATAGTAGCGGTTCCAGTCGTTTGCTGTGCCTTGTGGAATTGAACCTAGGCAGATTTCGGAGTATGGAACTTCGGTTTGCGAGAAAATTCCGTTCACAACTTCGTTGGTTGTGCCGTCGCCACCGAGAACAATCAGGTTTCGGTGTCCTTGACGGAGTATCTGCGGAATAGCATTTACTGCATCGTTGGCAGATTTTGTTAGGTAACAGTCGAAATTTATGCCTTTTTCGGTTAGATATGCAGATATTTCGTCCCAGATTCGGCCTTTGCTGTTGCCAGAATTCGGATTTACTATGAAAAACAGTTCGTTATCCATTAGAACATTGTTTTTATGCGTTTCAAACCGTTGATAAGAGCGTCAACTTCTTCCATTGTGTTGTAGAATGCGAACGATGCGCGCGCTGTGCCTGTGATTCCAAAATGTTGCATTGTTGGTTCAGCGCAATGTGTGCCAGTGCGGATTGCAATGCCTAATTGGTCGAGGAGAATTCCTGCATCGGAGAAGTGTATTCCGTCCATTACGAACGAAATAAGACTTGCCTTGTGTGGCGCGGTGCCGATGATTCTTACCCAGTAGAACTGAGAAACCTGTTCGGTGGCGTAGTCGAGAAGTTGTTTTTCGTATGCTTCAATTTCTGGAATACCAATGTTTTGGATGTACAAAATTGCTTTTTCGAGCGCAATGGCATCTATGTAGTTTGGTGTTCCTGCTTCGAACTTGAACGGCAGCACATTGTAGGTCGTCTTGGCAAAACTTACGCTTTCAATCATTTCGCCACCGCCTTGGTAGGGAACCATCTGTTCCAGAAGCGATTTTTTGCCGTATAGTACGCCTACGCCGGTAGGTCCGTAGGTTTTGTGTCCAGAGAACACATAGAAGTCGCAGTCGAGTGCCTGAACATCGACATTTGTATGTTGTACGCCCTGTGCTCCGTCGATTAGGACTGGAACGTTGTGTCTGTGGGCGTTTTCAATGATTTCCTTGATTGGGTTTACCGTGCCGAGAACATTGGAAATTTGTGTTACGGCAACGATTTTTGTGTGGTCGGTAATCAGCGATTCCAATTTTTCGACTTCGAGGACTCCGTTGTCATCGAACGGCAAAACCTTGATTTTCGACTTTTTGCGGTCGCAGAGGAGTTGCCACGGCACGATGTCGGAGTGGTGCTCCATTTCGGAAACGATGATTTCGTCGCCTTCGCTGATGAAAGTTTCCCCGAACGAATATGCCACAAGATTTATTGATTCGGTAGTTCCGCGCGTGAATATTATTTCTTCGGTGGAACTAGCGTTTATGAATTTCCGAACAGTTTCGCGGGCACGCTCATTGGCTTCGGTGGCGAAGTTGCTGAGGTAGTGTACGCCGCGATGAATGTTCGAATTGAAGCGCGAATAGTATTCGGCTATCGTGTCGATTACTATTCGCGGCTTTTGTGATGTTGCTGCATTGTCGAAATAGACAAGCGGCTTGTTATGAACCTTTTCTGAAAGTATCGGGAAATCTTTCCTGATTTCTTTTACATCAAAATTCACTTCTTTGAAATTTATTATTCTACAATAAGTTTGTTAGACTTTACAATGCTGTTAGTATAGGTCTTCAAGGTGTAAATGCCTTTTGCATAGTTTGTAAGGTCGATTGTTGCATTGTCGGAGTTAACCTGTTGCTGCATTACGAGTTTGCCAGTAATATCGTAAACTTCGATGCTTTCAATGTTGCTGTCGGAAATGTTGAACAAACCGTTCGATGGGTTGGGGTAGATGCTGGCAACAGTGCTTTCTTCGGCAATATTTGTTACATAGTAGTCGCTAACCTTGAATCTCTTCGACTGCATTACGCGACCCTGAGTGTGATTTTCTACCCATACTACAACCTTGCACTTTGAAATGTCATAGTCATCGCTTACGGTAATTGTGTAGCTTGTGCTGAACTGGTTGTTTTCATCGAAAGTTGCAACAGTCCCATTTGCGTTGGGGTACATAACGCGGACGAGGTTGTTGATTTTGTGAGCGACGCCCCAGTTGTAGTTTATGTCTTCTGCTAGAGCTGCCATTACCACAATCTGGTCGTTGCCAAAGTATTCCGAAAGTTTTTCTGCAGTAACATTTAGGGTGAAAGTCTTGCTGTTAATTTCTGTTTGTGTCAACTCTGCATAGAGATTGTAAATAGAACTGATGTCCTTTACGTAGTTAAAGTAATATGTGTATGCTTCTTGCATATCTGATACATTTGTAGAAGCACCAGACATTCCAAGGTATCCATCAAAAACTGTTGATGGAGTCCTATCGAAGTCATATACTTCACCGAAAATGTTGCTCTTTTCTGCCCAGTATACGAAACGGTTGCGTGATTCTGTATATACGTAGGTGTCACTAATATGCTGATCGAGAACAATAATGTCTAGATTTCCAGCTGCTTCCATATTGTCAAGAGCCTTTGCTGCGTATGGGCAGTAGCCACAGCCTCTGTATGAGAAAACTTCTACAAGTACATTTTCTCTTTCAACACCACCTTCGATAACAGCCTGTGCTGTGTTTGATGCTGCCGAGTAGCCAATTGCTGTTCCGCAGTATGCGCGAACCTGATAGTTGTAGGTCATAGGGTAGAGGTGAGTGTCGGTGTATGAAGTTTCGGTTGTAGTTGCAATCTCTTCGCCTTCGCGTGAGATTGAGTAATAAACAAGGTTGTCGTTGTCAACTGCTGTCCAGCTAAGAGCGACGTCGTTTTCATTCTGTACGTTGGCTGTAAGGTTTGTCGGTGCTGCAGGAGCCGGAGCCTGTTCGATTACAAAGTCGTCGATGTAGTAAAGTACCTCAGGTTGGTTTCCATCTTGTGATGGGGCATAGAAGTCAATTGCATCGAGCTTGCATGTTGTTCCGTTTCCGTCAGTTCCTTTGCTCCACTGGTATGAAAGGACTATTTCATCGTTTAGATAGAAATCAATCCAGTCGTTGTCTAGGTCTACAAAGTGCTGGATTTTAGTCCAAGTGCCAGGTGTGTAGGTATGAGTATATTGTCCTCCGTTGGCATTGATTGTTATTGTACCGTTGCTTGTTTTGTTGAAATATATTTCGATACCCCATTTTGAGTTTGACCCATTGAAATTTTGCAAAATGTTGTAATATCCTAATTTTCCAGATGGGACATACATATAAAATTCAACTCTGTAACGTCCAGTAGTAAGGTCATTCATGTTGAATACGACGTCAGTTTCGGTAGAACCACTTACGTATGATTTCATTGATTTTGTTCCTCCATGAGCCTGTTCTTCGCTGACGAGTCCGCCAAAAACGCCAGAACCCCACATCGACCATTGTGAAGCTGCTACGGTTGACATATACGAGCCTGCATCGTAGGACTCAAAATCTTCGTTTACAACCTGTTGTGAATTTGCAGTGATTGACATCAGCATTGCTGTTGCTGTTGCGATAATAAAATAATAAAATCTTCTCATAAAACATTTTTTGATGTTAATAATGCACAAAGATAAAACAAATTTGGGATTTATGATTTGTGATTTGCGATTTTTTTGATTGGCTTGAAGTCTAACAGTCTATCAGTCAGACAGCCTCGCAGTCTTGCGGACAGATAGGCAGGTCTTCCGTTGAACAGGTCTTCTGCGAGACAGTTAGCCTGCTAGCCTTATTATTCAAGGTAAATCTTTCCGCTTTTGTCGCTTCTGTTCAATTTCTTGTATTGTTCGGCCTTGTGCTTTACGACCATAATGAAATTGTAGGCGTTCATGCTGTTGATGAAGTCGGCGGAGAAATCGCACCAGTCAAGGAATTTGTATGCTTCTGCATCGGAAAATCCAGTCAGTTCCTTTAACTGTGGCATGGTTATGCGTTCTTCGATGAGTTGGCTGACCTTGTCTTTTTCCTGAAGCTCTGCTAATTTCTTCCGTTCCTTTCCTTCCTTGCTGAAAGCTTCGTAAAGTGCTGTTATTGGGCTGAATGAGAATCCGGCACTGCTATTGTCGGTTCGGTTGTAAAAACTGATGGCTGCCTGCTTTATCGGGAAATTCTGTTGTGCATAAATATAGTCGTCGTCGGGAAGATTCATTGTCGTAACTTCGTATTTCAACTGATTGTAGCGCCACTCAAAAATGTCAACGGTCGGTAGCATATATGCTGTTGTCTTCATCTTGACGATAAGCGGTTCGTTTCGTTCAACTGCCTTTTCGTCGATTACAACGTGCTTGCGTTCGTAGCCGAGCATCGAGAAACGTATTGTATCGTACATTTTTGCCGACAATGCAAAGTAGCCTGACGTGTCGCTTATTGTGCCTTCACGTCGGTGTTTGATTGATATGTTGGTGTATATCAGTGGTTTATTGGTTTCTTCATCAAGGACATAACCTGCAATAATCACACGGTCGTCCATCTTGATGAACTGTGAAAATGAAAAATTGCAGCAAAATACCGCTATCGTTGTGACTAGTAATATCTTGACTGCAATTTTCATCGTGAATACAATTTATTTCACGAATTCTAAAACCGAATCGGTTATGTATTTCAGTGTTTCTTCGTTGAGTTCGGTGTTCATTGGCAGTGCCATTACCGATTCGCAAAGTTTGTCGGTATTGGGAAATGCGTTCGGGTCTGACTTGAATCCCTGAAATGCTTTCTGTTTGTGCAATGGAATAGGGTAGTACACTGCCGAAGCCACGCCTTTTGCTTTTAAATGTTCCATAAGTGCGCTACGGTCAACGCCATTGAGACGTACAACATATTGGTGGAAAGTGTGAGTGGTCTTGTCTGCACGTTTTGGTGTGCTGATTTTTGGGCAGTTTGCAAAAGCCTTGTCGTAGAAGTCGGCAGCCTTGCGACGTGCGTTGTTGTATTCGTCCAGGTGCGGCAATTTTGCGCGGAGCACTACTGCCTGAATGGTGTCGAGGCGTGAATTTACGCCAATGCGGTCGTGGTGGTAGCGGATTTCCATTCCGTGGTTGACAATGGATGAGATTTTTTCTGCAAGTTCGGCATCGTTGGTGAACAATGCACCGCCGTCGCCGTAGCATCCGAGGTTTTTCGACGGGAAGAACGAGGTGCAACCGATATGACCGATTGTTCCTGCTTTTTTCACCGTGCCGTCGGAAAAATGGTAGTCGCTGCCGATTGCCTGTGCGGTGTCTTCAATGACATATAGGTTGTGGCGGCGTGCAATGTCCATAATGCGTTCCATATCAGCGCACTGACCGAACAGATGTACGGGAACTATTGCCTTTGTGCGTGGAGTGATTGCCTTTTCAATCTCGTCGGGATTGATGAGATAGGTTTCGGGGTCAACATCGACCATAACAGGCGTAAGTTGCAGCAGGGCAATAGTTTCGACCGTTGCTATGAAAGTGAAGTCGGTGGAGATAACCTCGTCGCCGGGTTTCAGTCCGAGAGCCATCATTGCAATTTGCAGGGCGTCGGTGCCGTTGCCGCAGGTTATCACGTTGCCAACGTTCAGATAACTCGCCAGTTCCTTGCGGAAATCCTTGACATCCTGACCGTTAATGAATTCAGTATTATTTATCACTCTTGCAATACCGCTGTCAATTTCGTCTTTTATTTTAAGGTATTGCGACTTTAAGTCAACCATCTGTATCATACTCGAAAATTTTTTGCAAATATATGAAGAATGGCGATAATTCGCCATCTTCATCGTTGGATCAAGGAGTAGTTGTTGCTTGGCGTACTCGATGCGAT